>NZ_JAEKCY010000009.1:0-225397 GCF_016405475.1 Pseudomonas sp. MF6767
ATTCTACAGCAGCCTCATTTGCTGTCAAGTGGTTATTTTCAGAAGTTTTCGAAGATTTCTTCAACAACTTCAACCACTTGCGCTTGCGATCTCTCGTAAGCGGGAGGCGAATTCTACAGCGTTACACACTGCTGTCAACACCTCTTTTTCAACTTCCTTTTGGCTTCGATGAACTGAAGCAACTTGCTGCCGAAAACTGCATAACTCATTGTTTACCAAGGAGTTTTCCGTTTCGACTGCGCCGGAAGTGGGGCGAATTATAGGCTTCCAGAATCTGCCGTCAACACAATTATTCGGTTTTTCTATCAAATACCTCAAAAACCCGATGCTCCCACTATATAGATAGCTACAAGGCAGCATTTGAGCAATATATTGCTCATTCGTCGACAGTTAAGCATCATAGCGCCTCGTATTTATCGATCATGACTTCGGAAGAACTACCGCAATGACCACCCCACCTCGCAGCCTGGCATCCGCATTGTTTCCGATCGGCCTGCTATTGATCGCCATGGCGTCCATCCAATCCGGTGCGTCATTGGCCAAAAGCATGTTTCCTATTGTTGGCGCACAAGGCACCACTGCTCTGCGTTTGATTTTCGCCAGTGTGATCATGCTGGTGCTATTACGCCCATGGCGCGCCACGCTGACAGCCAAGTCCTTGCGCACGGTGATCATTTACGGGATGGCGCTGGGCGGCATGAACTTCCTCTTCTATATGTCCCTTCGCACCGTACCGCTGGGGATTGCCGTAGCACTCGAATTCACAGGCCCGCTTGCCGTCGCTATCTATGCCTCGCGCCGAGCTGTCGACTTCCTGTGGATTGCCATGGCTATCATCGGCCTGCTGCTGTTGATTCCGACGGGCGAGGCCAGTAGCGGTATCGACTGGGTCGGCGCGGCGTACGCACTGGGCGCAGGCGGATGCTGGGCCTTGTATATTTTGTTCGGCCAAAAGGCTGGGAACGACAATGGTGTTCAGACCGCCGCACTCGGCGTAATGATTGCCGCCCTGTTCGTCGCACCGATCGGCATCGTGCATGCGGGCGCCGCGCTGCTGACGCCCGCCCTGATCCCTATCGCCATTGGCGTCGCGATTCTGTCCACCGCCTTGCCCTACACCTTGGAGATGGTCGCACTGACTCGCCTCCCCGCTCGCACCTTCGGCACGCTCATGAGCATCGAACCAGCGTTCGGCGCCCTCTCCGGCCTGCTCTTTCTGCATGAGCACTTATCCCTGGCCCAATGGCTGGCCATCACCTGCATTATCCTGGCTTCCGTAGGCGCCACGTTGACGATGCGCAACGAATCCAAACCACTGGTGCCTGCCGACTGATCATCTTTAAAGCCAGCTCTGGTATTTGCCGCTCATTTAGGCCATGTTTAGGCCGTAACCGAATGTCATTCATGGAGAATTTCGACACGGACAGCATGAACGCTTCGCTCGAGAGCGAGTAAAGCGGCTCTGTTCTTTTGCAGGGCGGCTATTAAGGATGGGAATGAAACGAATTTTGATACTGTTGCTGGTTGTGGGCATCGCTGGCTGTGCTGCAACCACAAAAACAGAAGTGAAACGGGGTAAAAAAGGGCTGCATATCAACTGTTCAGGCCTGTCCTCCTCCTGGGACCAGTGCTACACCAGTGCAGCCAACTCATGCGGTGCCAAGGGCTACCGGGTGATAGCCAAATCCGGCGATAACTCCGAAGAGCCTGGGGACTATCCCTTCGGCCTCAACCCAGCCGGCTATACCAGCCGCAGTATGATCGTCATCTGCAAATAGCTGCCCGAGCAGTCTTTCCTGACTGCTCATCTTAAATTCAGGCCAGTTGCGGCACGAAGGCTAAACTCCTGCTCGACCATCGAACCAATGGAGTTCCCATGCCGCACAACAAGAAAATCGTATTAGTAGTGGGTGCCGGTGACGCGACCGGCGGCGCCATAGCCAAACGCTTTGCCCGCGAAGGCTACATCGCCTGCGTCACCCGTCGCAGCGCCGACAAACTGCAGCCCCTGGTAGACAGCATTCAGTTGGCGGGCGGTGAAGCCCATGGTTTTGCCTGTGATGCACGTAAAGAAGAGGACGTGATCGCTCTGGTCGAGCAAATCGAAACCGAGCTGGGACCTATTGAAGCGTTCGTCTTCAACATCGGCGCCAATGTGCCTTGCAGCATTCTGGAAGAAACCGCACGCAAGTACTTCAAGATCTGGGAGATGGCGTGCTTCTCCGGCTTCCTGAACGCACGGGAAGTCGCCAAACGCATGGTCACGCGTAACCGCGGCACTATCCTGTTCACCGGAGCCACCGCCGGCTTGCGCGGAAGCGCGGGGTTTGCTGCCTTCGCTGGCGCCAAGCATGGGATACGCGCCCTGGCACAAAGCATGGCGCGGGAGTTAGGCCCGATGAACATCCATGTCGCCCATGTGGTAGTCGACGGTGCCATCGATACCGACTTCATTCGCGAGAACTTCCCGCAAAAATACGCCCTCAAGGATCAGGACGCCCTCCTCAACCCTGACCATATTGCCGACAACTACTGGTTCCTGCATCGCCAGCCACGGGACGCCTGGACGTTCGAACTGGACCTGCGCCCCTGGAATGAAACCTGGTGACTCCCTCTATAACAATAAGCAGTGAGTACAGACCATGAGTAAAACCCTGGAGTTCTTCTTTGATCTCGGCAGCCCCGCGACTTACCTGGCCTATACCCAGTTGCCGGCGCTGTGCGCTAAAACCGGCGCACAGGTGGTGTATCAACCGATGCTGTTGGGCGGTGTATTCAAGGCCACGGGCAATGCCTCGCCGATCATGGTGCCCGCCAAGGGGCGCTATATGCTCGATGACCTGGCGCGTTACGCCAAACGCTACAACGTGCCGCTCAGGTTCAACCCGCACTTTCCCATCAATACCTTGGTGCTGATGCGCGCCGTCACCGGCATTCAAATCCACCAGCCTGAGCGCTTCCTCGACTTCATCGACTGCCTGTTCCGCGCACTCTGGGTGGAAGGCCGTCACCTGGGCGACCCAGAGGTCGTGGCCAATGTGCTCACCGAACAGGGGTTCGATCCCGAGCAGGTACTGGCCCTGTCCAATGATGCAACCGTCAAGGACGCTCTCAAGGAAAAAACCGAACGAGCCATTAAGCGCGGCGTGTTCGGCGCTCCCAGTTTCTTTGTAGGAAACCAGCTGTTCTTCGGCCAGGACCGCCTGGACTTTGTGCGTGAAGCCCTCAGCTAGGTGTTGATTGCAGCCGGCAATGCCTTGGCTGCAACCGATCAAATCGCCGCAGTGCGCACCTGCAACCATTCAAGCGCTGCACCCTTGAGCAGCGGGCTCAAACGCTCACGCACCTGGGCGTGATACGCGTTGAACCATTCGCGCTCATCCGCCGTCAGCAACGACGGCTCCAGGCAGCGGGTATCAATCGGGCACAGGGTCAGGGTTTCGAACTTGAGAAATTCGCCAAACTCGGTCTTGCCCGCTTCACGGTTCAACACCAGGTTCTCAATGCGCACGCCCCAACGGCAAGGGCGATAAGTACCCGGCTCAATTGAAGTGATCATCCCTGGCTGCATCGCCGTTTGTGGCGCCGCAGCAGCCTGATAGGCAATCACCTGCGGGCCTTCATGCACGTTGAGGAAATAACCTACGCCATGGCCTGTGCCGTGACCGTAGTCGACGCCTTCTGCCCAGATCGGCGCACGGGCAATGGCATCCAGCAACGGTGAAAGAATGCCCTTGGGGAACTGCGCACGGGACAGAGCAATCACGCCCTTGAGCACTCGCGTGCAATCGCGTTTCTGCTCCTCACTCGGTGTACCGACAGGCACCATCCGCGTGATGTCCGTGGTTCCGCCCAGGTACTGGCCGCCGGAGTCGATCAACAGCAAGCCATCACCTTCGATCAGCGCATGCTCTTCTTCGGTGGCGTGGTAATGCGGCATCGCGCCATTGGCGTTGAAAGCGGCAATGGTGTTGAAACTCAGCGATACATAGCCGGGGCGGCGGGTACGCGCAGCGGTCAGGTGCTCGTCAATCGTCAGTTCGGTAATGCGTTCACGGCCCAGGGCGCTATCGAGCCAGGCAAAGAATTCACACAGCGCCGCCCCATCCTGCTCCATGGCTTGGCGGATATGTTCCGCGTCCGCCAGGCTCTTGCGGGATTTGGCCAGTGTGGTGGGGTTGAGGCTTTCAACCAGCTTGACGCCCGCGTCGAGGTTTTCCAGCAAGCCGGCGGTGACGCGGGCGGGGTCTACTTGCAAGCTTGCGCCCGCCGGTACCGCTCGCAGCG
This sequence comes from Pseudomonas sp. MF6767, assembly GCF_016405475.1. Lineage (NCBI taxonomy): Bacteria > Pseudomonadati > Pseudomonadota > Gammaproteobacteria > Pseudomonadales > Pseudomonadaceae > Pseudomonas > Pseudomonas sp. MF6767. The sequence goes on from NZ_JAEKCY010000009.1 coordinate 4,288, forward strand.
CTTGCGCCACCTCGCTGTAATCACGCAGGGTCACGCCATCCTGCTCAAGCACCACCCGCAGTTGCGCATCGACCTTGCCCAACGCCACAAACAAAGTGGCCTGTTGCTGATTGATCAAGGCAAAGGACACAAACACCGGATTGAACGAAACATCAGCGCCGCGCAGGTTGAATAGCCAGGCGATGTCATCCAGCGTCGCGATGAAATGCCAATCGGCGCCCTTGTCTTTCAAACTGGCACGCAAAGCTGCCAGTTTCTCGCCACGACTGACGGTGGCTTGGGGCGGCAGGTGCTGATAAATCGGCTGGTTCGGCAACGCCGGGCGGTCTTGCCAGACTTCATCGAGCACATCGATATCGGTACGCAGACGCGCGCCACGCTCGGCTAATTTGCCACCCAGGGTACGTGCCGAGGCCACGGCCATGACCGCACCGTCCACCGCCACCACGCCACCCTCAGGGGTTTGCTCGGCCAGCCACTCCAACGGTCCAGGCTGACCCGGTTGCAGCTTCACCAACTCGATACCGCTGCCCTTGAGCTCCTTGGTCGCTTGTTCCCAATAACGGCTATCCGCCCAGATCCCGGCAAACTCCGCCGTGACGATCAGGGTGCCCACCGAACCATGAAACCCGGACAACCACTGGCGCCCTTGCCAGTAACCCGGCAAATACTCGGACAAGTGCGGGTCCGCCGACGGCACCAGCAGGGCGTGAATGCCTTCGCGGCGCATCAGTTCACGGGTATGCGCCAAGCGCTGGGGAACCGTTCCATGGGTCAAAGGCTGCGTACTCATTGTGTCTCCTGCTAACCACTAATAATTGTTATGTATTGCAAATGAAGTATCAGACAGCCCAGAACGCTGGTGCGCTGGCCTGTACCGTCTTGATCAATTGCACAGCGTCGTCGATATCCCGCTCGGTGGTGAACCGGCCCAGGCTCAAGCGAATAGTGCGACCAGCGCTGCGGGCATCATGCCCCAGGGCCACCAGGACGTGGGACGGTGCATTGCTAGCCGAATTGCACGCTGAAGTCGCCGAAAAGGCAATGCCCGCACTCAAGGCGGCAGCGTTGAATTCGCCTTCGCTGAACGTCAGGCTGAGGGTGTGGGGAATACGCTGGGTTGGGCTGCCATTGAGGCGTACTCCGGGAATCGACGCCAACTGCTCCAACAAACGTTCACGCAAGGCCACGATCTGCGCCTTTTCCTCGGCAAAGTACGCCGCCGCCAGAGCGAACGCCGTGCCCATGCCCGCAATCTGATGCGTCGCCAGGGTGCCCGAACGCAAGCCACCTTCGTGGCCGCCGCCATGAATCTGCGCCAACACTTTCTGTTGCGCACGAAGCCCAACGTACAGCGCGCCAATGCCTTTTGGGCCGTAGAGCTTGTGGGCGGAAAAAGACATCAAATCCACCGACCACTGCGCCAGGTCAATGGCAACCTTGCCCGCCCCCTGTGCCGCGTCCACGTGAAACAGCGCGCCCTGCTCACGCACCCGCGCGCCGATAGCCGGAATGTCGTTAAGGGTGCCCAGTTCATTATTGACCAGCATCAAAGACACCAGGAAGGTGTCCTCACGCAATGCCTCACTGACAGCCTGAACGCTGATCAAGCCATCGGCATCGGGCACCAGATAGGTCACAGCCACGCCGGCTTCCTGCAACTGCCGCGCGGTGTCGAGTGTGGCTTTGTGCTCGATCTGGCTGGTGATGATATGCCCACCCGCCAGCCCTCGCGCCTGGGCCACCCCTTTGATCGCAAGGTTGTTGGACTCGGTGGCACCGGAAGTCCAGACAATTTGCTCAGGCTGGGCGCCGACCAATTCGGCTACCTGCCGTCGCGCCTGCTCAACCGTTTGCCGGGCCGCCTGGCCGAATGCATGGGAACTGGACGCAGGGTTGCCAAAATTGGCATTGAAACCCAGGCACTCGACCATCACCTGGATAACTCGCTCATCCACTGGCGTGGTGGCGGCATAGTCGAAATACAACGGACGTTTATTCATGGCGTAAAACTCGCAGAGCGTGTTCCCGAGAGCGGCGTCCCGGGGGCATCGAACAGAACAGAGGTCGTCAGGTTTAACTGATCGAGTGCCATTGAAGAAGAACCACGTGATGTAAATGTGCGTAGGAACGCTCCTGATTTTCAGCTTAACAGGCTCAAAGGCGATTGGGTGCAAATGCAAAAAGCCGAAAAATCCGCCATACGGACTTTTCGGCTTTTAGTGCAGCGCGAGGCGACTCAAACGTTAGTAAACAACCCGCTCACCGGATCGATGTTTCCGTTGTAGGGCACAACGGTTCCGGCTGCCCGGGCGATGGTGGCCCAGATTCGCTGCATATCGACCATTTTATTGCCAATGACCGGGTTGCCTTCTTGTTGACGATCACCCTGGGCCGTGATGTTGAAATAGCGTCCTGCGCCATCGCCGCTCTTCAACAACCCGCTGGCCCCGCCCATCAGTACCAGCGGCATATCCTTCGTATGCTCCGGGGCACCATCGGCCATCTCGCTGGTGAATACCACAAGCGTGTGTTCAAGCAGGCTGTCACCCGGCACATCGGGATCGGCATGCTTCGCCAACTCATCCATGAACAACTTGGCTCGCTGGGTATACCACTGCCGGGATCGTTTCCATACGTCCAGCCCAGCATAACGATGGGCGCAGTCATGGGGGTTGGTCACATTACTGACGTCCAGGATATTGAGCGACTCCGCCGAGCGCCCGACTTGAATCGTCGCTACACGCGTGATGCCACACCCCAGCGCTGTGGCAACCACCTGATGGTGGTGATGCTGTACCTGGTTACGAAATTCCGCAGATTTGAACGGCAACGTGTCCATCTGCAAAGGCGAACATTCGCCAATGGGTGGCAGAGTTTCTTCCATGTCTTTCATGACCTGCTCAACCGAATCAAGCTGCATATCGAGCTTCTGCTTTTGCGCCCCCGCAAGCCTGCCTCGCAGCTCGTTGATATCCGCCAGCACCGGATCAAATACATGCATGTTTCGCACCTGCTGCTCGCGCACCTCACGACTGACCGCGCCAAAGATTTTCTCGTACATCAACACCGGGTCCTGCTCAGGCCTGCGCATTGCGCCGCCATTTTCCGGCCCTTCCCAGGATACCTGCCAGGCGGTCCCGTCAATGCCTGAATGCGGTCCGGCAAAAAGACTCCGCTGGGACGGATCGGTCCCCGGCATATGGCGGCCAAGCAACACATCAATCGACGCCATCTTCTTCTCACGGTCGCGCAACGCCCACGTCCAGCCGTTATGGCCTTCATTGCCAGGGCCCAGAATCGTGCCACGCAGGTACAAGGACTGGTTTTTATAGGCCGCAAGCTCCTGGCTGACCTCGTTGAGCTGGAAGTCGGAAGTGTCCAAAGCTTCGGCAGCGGGATGCCAGAGGCCTCGACCATCACTGGAATAGGCGGTTGCAGAGTCGACTGCCAGGCCATCAGGTACCACAAAGAAAACCACTTTTAACTTGGCCTGCTGGTTTTGCCCGGCCAAGGCCATGCGCGCCAGGCCACACTGGGTGAGCGGGCCGAACACACCTACCGCAGCCAGGCCGGCCAGAAAGCGACGACGACTTTTCAAGATATCCATGATCAATCCCTCTGCGTCTTGAATTGGAACGCGTTGGAGGTACCCAGCGTGCGCAGCATCCCTGGTAATGAGCCATTGCCCTTCAGCCCGTCGACCAATGCCTTGACCGTTGCGGAAGTGGACTCGTCGGATTTGTTGCCCGAAGCGAAACGGAAATAGCTATCCGCCATGCAGAACAGAGACGCCGAGTTGTGCGCGATCAGCTTGGAAATACCTCGCACATCGTCGATAGGCACCGCGCCATCAACCCCAATGAACGGACCGGACGCTTTGATCGGCAACTGCACAGGGAACTGCGCGTAGTTGTAGGCAGGCTCCTGCTGGCGATAGCGCCCGGCAGCGTCGTAATGCTCCATCGATGCGCCGGTGTCGTTCATGTACTGATGGCACTGCCAGCAACGCCCTCCCGAAGCCTGCTCACCATTAATCAGGTCCCAGCGTTCACGGGTACTGATCGCACGCGCAGGGTAGGCCGGCTCTGTGGGCTCGGCTTCGACCGGTGCTCCAAACTCCCGGCAGAAAAGCTGCTCGCGAATGGCAATGCCGCGCTTGACCAGTGAGGTGACCTGATAGTCAGAGGTAGAGGCCTGAAAAAGCCCCAAGTGCAACAAGCCACCCCGTTTCTCATCCACGGCGACTTTGTGCAGCGTGTCACCGGTTACGCCGCCGATACCGTAGTGTTCGGCCAGAGCCTTGTTGAGGAACGTCACACCGGGGTTGAACAGCTCGTCCAACGTCCCCTTGCCGTCGAGCATCACGTGACGGGTCAACAGGGCCTGCTCCTGGGTCATCAACTGGATCATCTGTGCGCTCAGGCCGGGCTTCTCCTGCACCCCGCGCTGAGTCTTGATGTAGTAACTGATGAACCGATTGAACTGCTCAAGCCCGCGCTCACTGCGCATCATCCGGTCTATTTCTGCGCTGATTTGCTGCACTGTCTGCAACTCGTTGCGCTCTGCCTTGGCCAGCAGTTGCGCGTCCGGAGTGGTGCCTTGATAGGTGTAGGACAATGCAGTTGCGGTCTCATAAGGGGTGAGCTTGTAGACCTCGGCCTGCCGCGCGACAGCCTGGCCCAACTCCGAGCGATACAGGAAGTTGGGCGACAGCAGCAGCGCAGCGATCAGCGCCCGCTCTCCGTGCTCATCCAACACCGCCTGATAACGCGACAACTCAGACGGGCTCAAAGGACGGCGGAACACTTGATAACCCAGGGCACTGACCTCAAGGGTACCGGCAGTGGATTTGAAGCGTTTTACACGTTGAGGTGCCACTTGCTCGGCGATCGACACCGCCATGCCATACAGCTGCTTGATGTCTTCAGCCTGCAGCAGCCCTTTGCTGGCTTCACCTGGGAACTTGAAGTCTTTCTCGGATTTATCTGCCGGCAGCTTCTGGGTATTGACCTCCACGCCGAGTATGTCCTTGACACTGGCCGCGTATTCATCGCGCGTCAGCAAGCGCAACTGGCGCTGACCGTGAGCCTCGTTCGGGCTCAGGTAGGGCGCCCACACCACCTCAAACAAATGCTTGCTGATTTCGGTCGCACAGGTGGTGTCGCAATGCCCGGCCACCGGCATGCTCTGGATTTGCCGCACCAACGCATCCTGGCCAGCACTGCTCCATGCCACCGCCATGCGCAGGTTGTTGAAAAACTCCACCGCGTGGCATTTGGTGCAGGATTCGGCAAGCACTGTTTCGCCCAATTTCGGTTCATGACGGTAACTGATAGGTAACAGTTGCTCGTCCTGGCTGTCCTCGTTGATACGCAGCGCTACCTGTTCCGGCTGTGGCAGCTCCTGTGGGTAAAAGGGATAGATGACCTCGTAATCCCCATAGTCCAGAAGCTCGGTGACACTTTCGCCCCAAGGCACCTGCACCACTTTGGGCTCGGTGCTCGTAGAGCCCTTGAGCTTGAGGGTGAAATGCCAACTGGAATTCGTTACTGACGCAGGCTTGGGCGGCGCCAACACCGTGATGTTGATATCCAGCTTGATCGGCCGCTCACGGTACTGCATGTTCAACACGTGCTTGTTGTCGTCGGCAGACAAGGTAAGTGAAGTATTACGCGTCTGTGGAATCCAGTTTTTCACATCATTGAGCCGAACCTGGTAAGTCCCGTAGGGCAAACCCTTGAGCACCAATGCGGCATAACTGTCAGCAGGGTTGAAGGATGCATGGAACTGGCGGGTATTACCGCCCGGCGCAATCAGCGTGCCACTGATCATCTCATTCTCCAGCTCAGGTGCCGGTGCGAGCGCCGGCCGCAGGGTCAACTCTGTGTTCGGCAACCCTGCTGGGTCATAACTGACGCGATAAATCACCCCGGCGACGTCATCGGAGATCAGCAGGCTGTTGTCCGGTAGCGCCAGGAAGTCAGCCGGCCGACCAATGCAGGAGTCGTCCAGGCAATACACATCGAAACGCAGGGGGTCTTGGATAAACCCATTGATCAACGGGATCTGATTGACCACTCGCGTTCCGTCCTGGATCGAGACGAGTCGCACATCCATACCCGGCCGCTCGGCCGTGCCCGCTCCATGCACGGCAACCAGCATATTCTGCGAACGTGTGCGAGCCGGGTAACCACTCCAGAACTTCAGCCCCAGAGGTGCGGTGTTGGTACCCAGCTCGAAAGCGGCAGGCACGTAGTCTTTCGGGTCGATCTGCTGCCGGGACTTATCGGAAACAATCGCTCCCTGAACCAAGGGCGGCTGGATCACCGCCGGGTTGCCAAACTCCTCATCGGTGAAACCCGGCGTGCCTTTGCCAAACAGATAGGGCACACCGAAGTGCTGGTTTGGGCCGCTGATGCGGTTGATTTCGTCGGGGTTGGGGTAGCCCTGGCGGTTGTTGTCGGTGAACCAGATTTCACCGGTCTGCGGGTTCCAGTCGAACCCCACAGAGTTGCGCACCCCTTTTGCAAGAATCTGCGCTTTACCGGTCACGGTGTCATAACGCAGTAACGTGCCGTAACGCGGGTCAGGCGGGATCATGCACAAGTTGCAAGGAATGCCGACGGCGGTGTACAGGCCAGTGTCGGCGGGGTCCAGCGGGTTGAAATGCAAAGGGTGCTTCATATGCCAGAAGCGAGTGCTGGAGCCAGACGCCACGGAAGGCAGAGGAAATGGCGCATCGTCGGCGGGGAATTTGAACACCCGCTCAGGCGAAGGATCCTTGTAATGCGCATCGGCATCGCGCAAACGATAGAGGCCGCCAGTGGTCGAGTAGTACAAATCACCGTCGCGATACACCACACCGTGCGGCTCCTCCAACCCGCTGGCAATCACGTAGATGCCGGTGGGTTTGCCGGCATTGTCCAGGGGCAAGGCATAGATCATATCGGCGATTTTCCCGTCATAGACGTAGGATGGAATCGCACTGGAGCCCACATAGAGCACGTCCTTGCCCATCGCCATCTGCCGAGGCTGTATCAGCCCCTGGGCAAACAATTCAATCTTGACCCCTGGCAGGCCGCTGAGCCTGCCCACCTGCACCGGTGGCCGATACTTCAGGGTGACCGCCTGTTCCTCACCCTCCTCTCGCTGGAAGGAAACGATACGCGGTGTGTTCAAGGGCACAAACCCACCAGCGGGGTTCATCACCAGTTGGTAGTCGCAGGCCTTCAGGTTATCGAGGTGAATGGTTTCGCCGGACTTGGCACTGATCGGGATCTCCTCGGCTTTGCAGCGCAATACGCCAGTGACTACCTGATCGGCCCGCGCCACGCCCGGGGTTGGCTGGCTGATCGGCCCCCGGCCGCTTAACGTGCTGAAGTTCAGGGTCAGACGGTTACCCTGGAAGCCACCGCATTCCCCCAGATCCTTCCAGGCATCGCCCCAAATCTCGACACCATGAGAGGATGGCTGCCCGGGGTTGTAATCGGGCTGGTTGCACCATTGCCAACTGCCCGGCCCGTGCGGCGATTTGTCAGTGTCTTTCCAACATTCAAACTCGTGGGTTTTGTCCTGCTGGTTTTTGTTCTGCACCCGATTGCCCTGTTCATAGACGGTCCCAGCTTGGTAGGCAGGTGCCGTACAGGCCGCCGCCGAAACCTCCACACTCAGCAACGCGAAGAACACGCCAGGCAAACTCCAACCACAGCGCGAAACAAGCAAACCCCACCCGATCGACATCCTCATGATCACCAGCCTCAATGGCAGGCCAGGCGTATTTCTATCGAAGAAAGACTGCGCAGTTTCACGATCCCGTCAGAAAGCACCCGGCACGGAGTCACGCGCCGCGAACGGCTGACGCAACCCGAAGTACATTCAATTTGGAATGTCTTGCAATGCTATTCCACAGCGAAACTACGACATGGCACGAAGCCAAAGAGACAGGAAAAATCAGACACTCGACTCAACCATCCGCCTGCATCATGCAGCCGTGATGCGTTGCTAAGGCTAAGTTCTAGCCGACAGATATCAGCTCGTCAAACCGGAAGACGTACCTGTCGTCACCCGGCTCTCAACTCGCACGGCCGCTGCGCTGTGCGGCGCGCTGTGCGTTCATTTCAGCCTGCTGATCAAAGCCAAAGGTTTTCTGTGGCTGGCCAGTCAGGGCAGCACGCTGCTGTTGGTATTCATCAAATGACAACCCGCGACGACTCAACGCTTCCAACGCCAACTGTTTGGTTTCTTCTGCCGTGTAAGGGCGCATCTCAGGCGATGGGTGAGTCGCGCACCCGGCGAGAACAGAGATGACAGACAGTAACGAAATAGCGAATAGACGGTTCATGGCGGCGGTCCTGCTGGGGAGATTTCGAGTCAATGAACACAGGCTACTCCCGCCCCCCTGCCATGAAAAATCAACGCCCGTGATAGTCGCTATCAACCGTTACAGCAGGTTCGATAGCCCTACCTACATATTCATTTTCGATCTATAAATATTTAAATGCATTCGTTTACGGAATAAATTCAACCCTCTATAAATGGCGTCACGTAGCCCGACTGTTCGCTACGCAACCGTTGCCCTGGCGACAGCCCTTCAACGAGGTGCCCATGCAGTTGTTGACCCTACCGCCCTCCTCCGCACTCGCGACCTCGATCCGCGCCACCGCTCAGGTCTTTGAAGACCCTGAATCCCAGGCCTTGCTCAACCACATCCAGCAAGTAGCGCCCAGCGACGCAAGCGTGTTGATCATCGGCGAAACCGGTACCGGCAAAGAGCTGGTGGCGCGCCATATCCACAACCTCAGCGCGCGGCGCAACCGGCCGTTCGTGGCGGTGAACTGCGGGGCATTCTCCGAATCCCTGGTGGAAGCCGAGCTGTTCGGCCATGACAAAGGTGCCTTTACCGGTGCCCTGAGCGCCAAGGCCGGCTGGTTCGAAGAGGCTGACGGCGGTACCTTGTTCCTCGATGAGATCGGCGATCTGCCAATAGCGATCCAGGTCAAACTGTTGCGGGTGTTGCAGGAGCGTGAAGTCGTACGCCTGGGCTCGCGCAAAAGCATTGCGATTGATGTGCGCGTGCTCGCCGCGACCAACGTACAACTGGAAAAGGCCATCAACGCCGGGCATTTCCGCGAAGACCTCTACTACCGTCTCGGCGTGGTCGGCCTGGAACTCAGCCCACTGCGCGAGCGCCCTGGCGATATCCTGCCGCTGACCTGGCACTTTATCGAAGTCTACAGTCGGCGCCTGGGCTACGGCCCGATCACCATCAGCCGTGAGGCCGAGCACAAGCTCAAGAGCTACAGCTGGCCAGGCAACATCCGCGAATTGGAAAACGTCATCCATCACACCCTACTGATCTGTCACAAGGGCGTGATAGGGCGCGACGATTTGCGCCTGTCGAACATGCGTATCGAGCGCCAGGACGACAACCCGCACCACATTGATAACAGCGCCGAAGCCTTGCTGGCGCGGGCGTTTCAAACGCTGTTCGAGGAACATACCGGCGCCCTGCATGAAAAGGTCGAAGACGCACTCTTACGTGCGGCCTACCGCTTCAGCCATTACAACCAGGTGCATACCGCCAACCTGCTGGGCCTGAGCCGCAACGTCACGCGCTCGCGCTTGATCAAGCTCGGCGAGCTGGCGGTGAACAAACGTCGACCTGGCGAAAACGTGCAGGGCGGGCGGATGCTGCATTTATCCATTTAGGCGACAGTGCAGCGCGTTGTCATGGCTGCGCTCAAAGCTTTGCAGCACCTGGAACGAACCGAAGGTCACCGCCGTTGCCTGGTGGGCGCGAATCAGCGTCCAGAAATCTTCGCCGCGCTGCTCGAAGAACTTGAACGCCGCCTCGCCATCTGCGCGCGATTGCCATTGCAAGTAATTGAGCACCCGCCGGCCGTCCTCGCTGACCTGCACGCTGGCACTCAGAAAACCATCGTGGCCCTCGGCCAGTCGTTCGCTTTGAGTGGACAAGGCCGCCACCAGGGCATCTTGCTGCTGGGGGTTGATCTGAAACTCGATCAATTGAGTGAAGCCGCGACACTTCTCCGATACCTGCATGAACACTCCCCTCTCTTTGTAGGCAGAATCTTGCGATTCGATGCCACGCAGGGTAAAACCTCTACTTAAGTCGAGGTCAAGCACTGTTTGGGAGATGTTCATGCTCAATAAGGAACTCAGCGTCGGGCAGCTCGCTGCTCGCAGCGGCGTAGCGGTTACTGCCCTGCACTTCTACGAGGCAAAAGGGCTGATCAAGAGCAATCGCAATGCAGGTAACCAGCGGCGTTATCCACGGGATGTATTGCGGCGCGTAGTGGTGATCAAGATCGCCCAGCGCCTGGGCATTCCGCTGGCTACCATTGGCGAGGCATTACGCACCTTGCCCGATGAGCGCGCACCCAATGTTCACGACTGGGAGCGCCTATCGGCGTTGTGGCGTGAAGACCTGGATGAGCGCATCAACAAACTGGTGCTGCTGCGCGACAAGCTCAATGGCTGCATCGGTTGCGGGTGCTTATCGATGGAGGCGTGCCCGTTGCGCAATCAGGACGATAAGCTCGCTGAGTATGGGCCGGGCGCCCAACTGCTGGAGCCCACCACACCGCCTTGATAAAAGCACCTCGTCGGTTGCCCGCAGGCCACGCATTACGTGGCCTATAGTGAAATGTTCATACCTCGACTCAGGGAGAATGTCATGAACGTTAAAGCTATTCCCGACGGTTATCACAGCCTCACACCTTATATGGGCATCGACAAAGCGGGCGAGGCCATCGAGTTCTACAAAAAAGCCTTTGGCGCCACGCAAGTCATGCGCCTGGACATGCCCGACGGCAGGGTGGGTCATGCCGAACTGCGGATTGGTGATTCATCGCTGATGCTCGGTACGCCCTGCGATCAAATGGCCCTGCGCAATCCGGATGAGCACACCAGCATTGGTCTGCATCTGTATGTGGAAGATGTGGATGCACAATTTCAACGAGCGGTTGATGCCGGCGCCACCGTGGTGTCCGAGCCGAAGGATCAGTTTTATGGCGACCGCTCTGCGAGCGTGAAAGATCCGTTCGGTCATCTCTGGTTCCTGGCCACGCACAAGGAAGACCTCACCGAGGAGCAGATACGCCAGCGCGCCATGGAGTTGTTCAAGCAAGGCTGATAGTTGCAACGCAATACACATCCCATGTGGGATTTGGCTTGCCTGCGGTGCAGACGACTCGGTGCATCCGTTGGATCGAGTCGATGTCATCGCAGGCAAGCCAGCTCCCACAGGGTTACGCCATACACCCTGAATGCAATCCTGAAACATTTTCTTTCATATCCGCCTTAGGGATTTCTCATTCTCATCCGTCTTAACTTAGATACAGCCTGTCGCGTCAGCAAAAGCTACGACTGGCCTTTTCCGGGCCTCTATCGCCCCCTCCGTTCAAGACCCTCATTCATATGTCGAAGAAGTCACGCTCCAAACTCTGGTTTCTCGTTCATAGCTGGCTGGCGTTGCCCATCTGGTTCTTTGTGCTGATCGTCTGCGTTACCGGCACGCTGGCCGTGGTGAGCCAGGAAATCGTGTGGCTGGCCAACCCGGATATCCGCGCCAGCAAGCCGTCGGATGAAGCCCAGCCGTTGAGCTTTGACCAGGTGATCGCGGCCATCAAGCGCGATGAACCCAAGGCTATCGTCCAGTCCATTATCCGCCCGGATGAGTCGCACTTCGCGCTAAGCGTCGGCCTCAGCTACCCGGATGGGCGCTCCGTGGAGGTGTATGCCAACCCCTACACCGGCGCGATCCAGGGCATCAGCCCCTCGTTCAACTTCCAGCAATTCACTCGTGCCCTGCATGGCTGGTGGCTGGTGCCATTTACCAATGGTTACAGTTGGGGCTGGTACCTGGTGTCCGCGTTGGGCTTGCCGCTGCTCGCCTCGCTGATCACCGGGCTGGTGGTGTACAAGCGCTTCTGGAAAGGCTTCCTGCGCCCTACCCTGCGCGTCCGCCACGGCGCACGGATTTTCTGGGGCGACTTTCACCGCCTGAGCGGCATCTGGTCGATCTGGTTTATCGCGGTCATTTCAATCACTGGCACCTGGTTCCTGATCGAGGCTGTCCTGGGCGACAACCAGATATCCATTTCCAGTGAACCCATCGTGCCAGTGATCGCACGGGATAAGGTGCCGCTGTCGGCGCCGGGAGTGCCGGCGCCGATGATCCCTATCGACAAGGCGATCGACATCGCCGCCGAGCGAATCCCCGGCCTGGACGCCAGCTTTGTGTTCATGCCAAGCAACGCCTACAGCCACCTGCAGATCGGCGGGCGTGGCTGGTACCCGTTGATGTTCCAGACCGCACAGCTGAACCCCTATGAGGGTGAAATCGCGGTCTCCAACCTGTTGTCCGACCGTACCCCGCTGGAATTCGTCACCGAGTCGATGCGCCCACTGCACACCGGGGACTTTGGCGGTTTGTGGATCAAGCTGATCTGGGCATTCTTCGGCCTGGTGCTGAGCATGATGGTATTGAGCGGCTTGCTGATCTGGACCAAGCGCACCGCCCTGGCCACCCTCAACGCCCTCAAGCGCGAGGCCAAGACGCAACGTCAGCACGCGCCCATCCCGGCCATGCACGCCGACACCTCGGAGGCTCAGCGATGAGCAAGGTCGCAACCGTACCCCCGTCCCCGCTGCGCGCCTTTTGGCTGAAATGGCGTTTCCATATCAACATCCTGCTGTTGCTGGTGCCGCTGGGGTTCATGCCCAAATACTTTGCCGACGCCGCGTTGTTTCGCGGGGATACCGGCATCGGCGAGCGTGTGGCCGGGCAGGTGCAAGTCGGCCCCTGGAGCCTGACGCTGGCTGAGTTTCGCAACGAAGGCCCGAGCCCGAACCCGGCTGGCCCGATGAAGTTCTTCAACGCTGCCCTGTGCGATACCTGTGCCGAGCAGGTCAAGGCCACTTACCTGCGTATCGGCAAACCCCGCAGCCTGCGCGCCGCCGGAGTGATCTTCTTCGGCACGCCGTACCGTATGGGCGCCGCCCTGCCGATCCCCGAACGCACCCCGGCGGACGCCGAAATATGGGTGACCATGGAAGGGTGGGACGGCAGCATGCACCAGGGTTCCATCCCGCTGAGCCAGGCCTCGCCTGCCACCATTGCCTGGCTGAACAAGCAAGGAGTCAAACCATGACGTTCAAGCGCTTCACCCGCGCCGCGCTGTTGCTGTGCGCCGGCCTGAGCACCACCGCCTTCGCCCACAACCCGATGTGCGAATGCAAGGAAATCCCCGGTGAGCAGATCCAGTGCAAAGGCGGGTTCTCCGACGGCAGTGGCGCCCCCGGCGTAACCCTGGATGTGATCGGCTACGACGAAACCATCCTGGTGCCGGGCAAGCTCGGCGAGGATTCGACCCTGACCTTCAAGAAGCCCGCCGCCGAGTTCTACGTGCTCTTCGATGCCGGCCCCGGCCACGTGGTGGAAATCGACCAAGCGGATATCCCGTCGCAATGAGTACCACACAGGTTGTACGCCCCGCCGGCGCGGGCCACGAAACCCTTTATGTGTTGCTGTTGTGTCTGATCATCCTCGCGGTGGCGGGCACGGTCGTGGCGCTGCATGGGGAAACCCAGGAAGTCGCGGCGGTGCCAAGCCATCAGCTGGACGCCCGCCGCGACCTGAGCGCCGCCGAGCAAGGCATCTACGCCGACCTGCGGGTGACCCTGGATGAAATCCACCTGTTGCAGCAGGAACACAGCGCCCTGCCGACGCCTGAGCAACTGGCCGAAGAAGGCTTCGCCCCCTTTGCCCAGGACGCTAGCTCAGTAAGCCGAGGCGGCCACCGCTGGCAGTTGCTGGCACCGGCTGCCTACCTGGGCTTGAGCCAGGCGCCGGCCACCAGCGGTTCGCTGCTGATGCGCGTGCAAGGCAGTGAGCCGGATATCTGGCTCAACCGCAGCGCCAACCTTGCCGCTCCATCCGACCTCACTGACCAGGCGCTGATCGCGGCCGGCTGGCAGCAGGTGGTCGCGCAATTCGATGCCGGCGTTACCCGCCAGCACCGTCACTGAACGAGAAGACCGATTGCCCATGTCTATGTCATCGCCCCTGTTGCGCCTGTTGCTGGTTGGCCTGTTCAGCCTGATGCTCGCCCCCCTTGCCAATGCCGAGGCGGCCAAGCGCCTGCGTATCGGCATTACCTTGCACCCCTATTACAGCTACGTGGCCAATATCGTGGGCGACAAGGCCGAAGTGGTGCCGCTGATTCCCGCCGGTTTCAACCCCCATGCCTACGAGCCGCGCGCCGAAGACATCAAGCGCATCGGCACCCTGGATGTGATCGTGCTCAACGGCGTCGGCCATGACGACTTCGCCGACCGCATGATCGCCACCAGCGAGCGCCCGGACATCCCGGTGATCGAAGCCAACGCCAACGTGCCGCTGCTCGCCGCTACAGGTAACGCGGCACGCGGTGCGGGCAAGGTGGTCAACCCGCACACCTTCCTGTCGATCAGCGCGTCGATTGCCCAGGTCAATAACATTGCCCGTGAGTTGGGCAAGCTCGACCCGGACAACGCCAAAACCTACACCCAGAACGCCCGCGCCTACGGCAAGCGCCTGCGCCAGATGCGCGCCGACGCCCTGGCCAAGCTGACCAGCGCGCCCAACCCCGACCTGCGCGTCGCCACCGTACACGCGGCCTACGACTACCTGTTGCGCGAGTTTGGCCTGGAGGTCACCGCCGTGGTCGAGCCGGCCCACGGTATCGAGCCAAGCCCCAGCCAGCTGAAAAAGACTATCGATGAACTGCGTGCCCTGGATGTGAAAGTGATCTTCTCGGAGATGGATTTCCCGTCCACCTACGTCGATACCATCCAGCGTGAATCCGGGGTCAAGCTGTACCCGCTGTCACATATTTCCTACGGCGAATACAGCGCCGAGAAGTACGAAGTGGAGATGACCGGCAACCTCAACACCGTAGTACGGGCGATTCAGGAGTCGGGAGCATGACCGCCGCACAGCAACTGAACCCCGTCAGCGTCGGCCCCACCCTGAACTTCGACCAGGTCTCGCTGACCCTGGGGCGCACCGTGATCCTTGATGGCGTGAGTTTCCAGGTACAACCGGGCAGCATCCATGCGCTGGTCGGCCCCAACGGCGGCGGCAAAAGCTCGCTGATCAAGACCCTGTTGGGGCAGACGCCGCACCAGGGGCGTTTGAGCCTGGAATGGCCAACCACACCCGGCACCATCGGTTACGTGCCCCAGGCGCTGGAATTTGACCGGGGCTTGCCGATGACTGTGGACGATTTCATGGCTGCCATGTGCCAGCGTCGCCCGGCGTTTCTGGGCCTGTCCAAGCATTACGCAGCAGCGATTGGCGATGCCCTTGAGCGCGTCGGCATGCAAGACAAGCGCAAGCGCCGCATGGGCGCGTTGTCCGGCGGTGAGCGCCAGCGCGTACTGCTGGCCCAGGGGCTGATTCCGGCGCCGCAGTTGCTGGTGCTGGATGAGCCGATGTCGGCCCTCGACGAGGCGGGTATCCAGGTGTTCGAACGGCTATTGAACGACTGGCGCCTGGCAGGGATTACGGTGCTGTGGATCGAGCACGACCTGGAGGCCGTTGGCCGCCTGGCCGACCGCGTCACCGGTCTGAACCGCCGCGTGCTGTTCGACGCCACACCGAAAGAGGCGCTGACCCCGGACCGCCTGCTCACTCTGTTCTCCACCCACCCTCGGAGCCCGGCGCCATGAATTATGAAGCCTTTCGCTTGATGGTCCAGGGCTGGGCCTCCTCCGGTTACCTGCCCGAAGCCCTGGCCTACGGGTTTGTGGTCAACGCCCTGCTCGCCGGCTTGTTGATCGGCCCGGTGCTGGGCGGCCTGGGCACGCTGGTGGTGGTCAAGCGCTTTGCGTTTTTCTCCGAAGCGGTCGGCCATGCCGCGCTGACCGGCGTGGCCGTGGGCATCCTGCTGGGCGAACCCTACACCGGGCCTTATGGCAGCCTGTTTGGCTACTGCCTGCTGTTCGGCATCCTGCTCAATTACCTGCGTAACCGCACCGGCCTGGCGCCCGATACCTTGATCGGCGTATTCCTGTCGGTGTCCCTGGCACTGGGGGCAAGCCTGCTGCTGATCCTGGCCGGCAAGATCAACGTGCACATTCTCGAGAACGTGCTGTTTGGCTCGGTGCTGACGGTCAACGGCAACGATCTGCTGGTACTGGCCATTGTCGGCTCGCTGGTGATGGCCCTGGCATTGCCGTTGTACAACCGCATCATGCTGGCCAGTTTCAACCCGCAATTGGCGGCAGTGCGCGGGGTGGCGGTGAAAAGCCTAGACTACCTGTTCGTGATCCTGGTGACCCTGATCACCGTTGCCGCGGTCAAGGTCATAGGCGCAATCCTGGTCGGCGCCTTGCTGGTGATTCCTGCCGCTGCGGCGCGCCTGTTGAGCCAGTCACTCAAAGGGTTTTTCTGGATCTCGGTGTTGATCGCTACCGTCAGCACCCTGTGCGGCATCCTGCTGCCGATCATCTTCGACCTGCCCATCCCATCCGGCGCCGCCATCATTCTGGTTGCCGGTATCGCCTTCGCCTTCGCCGCCATCGCCCGTGGCGTTGTGCCCAGCCTCAAAGGGAATCTTGGATAATGCGCCCTGTCTTTCGCCCATTGGCCCTGGCCATCGCTTGCTTGATGAGTACGTCGGCGCTGGCCGTCGACGGTTTCGACGCCAAGGACTTCAAAGTCAACCAGGGCCTCGGTCACGCAGCCCTGACCAAGACCAAGCAGCCGGTCAAGGTGCTGGCCTCGCTGCCGATTACCTACGGCTTGGCCGAGGCGCTGCTCAAAGGCACCAACGTAACGCTTGAACGCGCCGCGCCGGCCAACCTGCCGGGTTCGAGGCAGGTGTCCTACTTCACCGGCCGCGGTGCTGCGGCACTGAACAAGCTGGCGCTGGACGCCGACGCGGCCATCGGCCTGCGCTCGCTGTGGGCCGATGACCCGCTGTACCCCGTGGCGCGGCGCAGCAATATCCGCATCGTCGAAGTCGATGCCGCACGCCCGGTGGACGGCGGCTTGCCGGGTATCGCAGTACAACCGGGTGTCACCGATGGCTTGAACAGCCAACCCTGGCAATCGAGCAACAATATGGGGCGCATGGCCGACGTGATGGCAGCCGACCTGAGCCGCCTGGCGCCGGCTGCCAAACCCAGGATCGACGCTAACCTGGCCGCGCTCAAACAGCGTTTACTCAAGCTCACCGCCGACAGCGAGGCGCGCTTGGCCAAGGCCGACAACCTGAGTGTGCTCAGCTTGAGCGATCACTTCGCGTACCTGGTCAGCAGCCTGAACCTGGAAGTGCTCGGCACCGATGCACGGCCCGATGCCGAGTGGACGCCCGAGGCGCTGCAAAAACTCAGCAGCACGTTGAAGGACAACGATGTGGCCGTGGTGCTGCATCACCGTCAACCCAGCGATGCAGTCAAAACCGCCATCACTGCCGGCGGCTCCAGACTGTTGGTATTGAATGTGGACGGTGCCGACCCGGTGACGGAGTTGGAAACCAATGTGGACCAAGTGATCAAGGCACTCACACCCTAGGCAAGCCACCGATCCGTCAGAGATAAACTCGGTTCATTGTGGGAGCTGGCTTGCCTGCGATGGTATCGACTCGGTGCGCCTGATAAACCGAGGCGTCCGCATCGCAGGCAAGCCAGCTCCCACATGGGTTCGCGGTGCACCAGCCGCTACACCACATCCACACCCACATGAATCGCATCATGCCGCCAGAACTCCAGGTCACAGTCGATCAGGCGTTGATGCTGGTCGTAATTGACCCGGGCGATGCGCAAGCCCGGGCTGCCTACCGAGACCCGCAGCGCAGCGGCCGCTTCCACCGGCAGTGAGGTCGGCACAATCTCGAAGCGCACCCGCCCGTAGCGCAAGTCATATTTGCTGGCATACAGCTCAGTCATCGACTGATTCAAATCACACGCCAGGATTCCCGGAAAATACTGCGGGTTCAGATAGTGCTCCACATACAACACCAGGCGCCCGTCAATCCTGCGCCCCCGGCAAATCTGGATCACGCTCGACAACGCCGGCAACTGCAACCACGCGCACACCGCCGCCGACGCCGGTTGCAAGCGTGCTGAGATGACCTGCGTGGAAGCCTCACGCCCCTGGTCGCTGACCATCGCGTGAAAATGGCTGCGCTGCATCAGGTTATAGGCCAGCCGTGGCGGCGAGACGAACCAGCCCCGACGCTCTTCGCGGTAAATCTGCCCTTGGGCCTCAAGCTGTAACAAGGCTTCCCGCACGGTAATCCGAGTGGTACCAAACAACTCGCTGAGCTTGCGTTCGGCGGGCAGTTTGCTGGCAGGCGGCAACAGGCCATGGTCGATCTGCTCTTGCAGCGCCAGGCCGATGGAGGTTACCGCCTTGATTGCCTCATCACGCATCAACGTTACCTATCTGGACTAGACCAGCACCGTTCAGGTGCACAAAACGCGCTCTATCTGGGCTTCTGCTGCTGTGTGCCAGCCTAGGCACTCCACATGACCGACAGATGACAAAGGCTGTCGACTGCCTCTACCACCCCCTGCAATACATCGGCCAAGTCCAGAGCCTGCGGGCACTTGGACATGGTCTACGCTAAGTCGGAGCTGAGCGACATCAGCGCTTCAAAAACGACATCGACATGAAACTGTCATCCAGGGGGCCTAGATTGGCTCAGGTATTGCTGACCTAGACCAAACCACCGCTAACGTTCAGATAAAACGCCGCGTTGAAAACGCCCAAAGGAGCTTCGGATGAAACAGCTTTTCCTGGCATCACTGTTAGGCTCGACCATTGCCATGTGCACCGCCGCCATGGCTGCTGATACCGATCTAAAAACCTTGGAAGCCGCCGCCAAAGCGGAAGGCGCCGTCAACAGCGTCGGCATGCCCGATGACTGGGCCAACTGGAAAGGCACCTGGGAAGACCTGGCCAAGACCTACGGCCTCAAGCACATCGACACCGACATGAGCTCGGCCCAGGAAATCGCCAAGTTCAAAGCCGAAAAAGACAACGCCAGCGCCGATATCGGTGACGTGGGCGCAGCCTTCGGCCCGATCGCGGTGAAACAGGAAGTCACCCAGCCATACAAACCGTCCACCTGGGCGCAGGTGCCGGATTGGGCGAAAGACAAGGACGGTCACTGGGCCCTGGCCTACACCGGCACCATCGCCTTTATCGTCAACAAGAAGCTGCTGCACGGCTCCGAAGTGCCCACCACCTGGGCTGACCTGCAAACCGGTAAATACAAGGTCTCGGTGGGTGACGTGAGCACCGCCGCCCAGGCTTCGAACGCAGTACTCGCCGCAGCCATCGCCAACAAAGGCGACGAGAAAAACATCGCGCCGGGCCTGCAATTTTTCACCAAGATCGCCCAGCAAGGTCGGCTCTCGCTGTCCAACCCGACCATCGCCACCATGGAAAAAGGCGAAGTCGAAGTGGGCCTCGTCTGGGACTTCAACGGCCTGAGCTACAAGGCCAAGATGGCCAACCCGGATGACTACGTGGTGCTGATCCCCTCGGATGGCTCGGTGAAATCCGGCTACACCACCATCATCAACAAATACGCCAAGCACCCGAACGCCGCCAAGCTCACCCGCGAATACATCTTCAGCGATGCCGGCCAGCTCAACCTGGCACGCGGCAATGCGCGTCCGATCCGGGCTGAAACCGATTTGAAACTGCCGGCGGACGTTGCCAAAAACCTGATCCCGGGCGAGCAGTACACCAAGGCCAACCCGCAGCCGATCAAGGATGCCGATGCCTGGGAAGCGACGTCCAAGAAGCTGCCACAGATGTGGAACGAGCAAGTCATCGTAGAAATGAAGTAATCGGTCTCTCTGATCCAAAGGCGGTCAGTGTGGGAGCTGGCTTGCTGTGGCGAGGGAGCTTGCTCCCGCTCGACAGCGTAGCTGGAGCCGGCTTTTTGGGGGTGCTCCGCACCCCAGCGCAAGCAAGCTTGCTCGCCACAACAAGCCAGCTCCCACATTTGATCCCATCCCAAGTTGATACTGAGCCATATCCTCTGTTGCGGAGCCCCAGCCCCCATGAAGCACAATGTCATCCTTGTGGTGCTCGACGGCCTCAACTTCGAGGTTGCGCGGCACGCCATGGGGCACTTGCAGGCCTACGTCGGCGCAAGACGCGCAGCCCTCTACACACTGGAATGTGAACTGCCTGCCCTGTCCCGCCCGTTGTATGAATGCATCCTCACCGGCGTGCCGCCGATCCAAAGCGGTATCGTGCACAACAACGTCTCGCGCCTGTCCACCCAGCGCAGCATTTTCCATTACGCCACCGACGCCGGCTTGAGCACCGCTGCGGCGGCTTACCACTGGGTCAGCGAGCTGTATAACCGCACGCCCTTTCTCGCCGCCCGTGATCGTCACATCGACGACAAGGCGCTGGCGATCCAGCACGGGCATTTCTACTGGAATGACCACTACCCCGATTCCCACCTGTTCGCCGACGCCGAAAGCCTGAGGCTCAAGCACGCGCCAAACTTTTTGCTGGTGCACCCGATGAACATCGACGACGCCGGCCACAAGCATGGCCTCGACACCGCGCAATACCGCAACAGCGCACGCTCGGCCGACATTATCCTGGCCGACTACCTGCAAGGCTGGCTCGACGCCGGCTACCAGATACTGGTCACCGCCGACCATGGCATGAACAACGACCGCTCCCACAACGGCCTGTTGCGCGAAGAACGGGAAGTGCCACTGTTTGTCATCGGTGACGCCTTCAGCCTGGACAGCGACGCTGCGCCGAAACAGACCGACCTGTGCGGCACCGTCTGCGAACTGCTCGGCGTGCCCCACGACAAACCTGTGTGCCGGGAGTTGCTCAAGTGAATGCATTGACCCGCGGTAAATGGCTGGCCCTGCTATGCCTGCTGCCCTTCGCACTGTTCTTTATCGTGTTCGAGATCGCGCCGCTGGTGTGGGTGCTGATCAGCAGCCTGCAAACCGAAGAGGCCGGCTGGGGCCTGGAAAACTTCACCCGCATCTTCACGTCGAAGTTCTACCGGCAGGCCATCCAGTTCAGCCTGGAGATCAGCTTTTACTCCAGCATCTTCGGCATCATCATCGCCACCTTGGGCAGCTACTCACTGCGCCGAGTGGATTCGCCGCTGCGCAACTTCGTCACCGCGTTCGCCAACATGACCAGCAATTTCGCCGGCGTGCCCCTGGCCTTCGCGTTCATCATCCTGCTGGGGTTCAACGGCAGTATCACCCTCATGCTCAAGCAGGCCGGGATCATCGAGGACTTCAACCTGTACTCGAAAACCGGCTTGATCATCCTCTATACCTATTTCCAGATCCCCCTCGGCGTACTGTTGCTCTACCCGGCCTTTGACGCATTGCGCGAAGACTGGCGCGAATCTGCCGCGCTGCTCGGTGCGAATGGCTGGCAGTTCTGGCGCCATATCGGCCTGCCGGTGCTCACCCCGGCCCTGCTCGGCACCTTTGTGATCCTGCTGGCCAATGCCCTGGGCGCCTACGCCACGGTCTATGCGCTTACTACCGGCAACTTCAACGTGCTGCCAATTCGCATTGCCGGCCTGGTCTCCGGCGATGTGTCGCTGGACCCGAACATGGCCAGCGCCCTGGCCGTGGTGCTGGTGGCGCTGATGACCGTGGTCACGGTGGTGCATCAACTGCTGCTCAAGAGGAGCTACCATGTCTCGCGCTGAAGCCGGTACGGCCTCCCTCTACCATCGGGTGGTGGTGTACCTGTTGTTCCTGATCCTGGTGCTGCCGCTGGTGGGCACTTTTGTCTACTCGATTTCCAGCAGTTGGTCGGCAACCATCCTGCCTGCCGGCTTCAGCGTGAAATGGTATGTACAGCTGTGGAGCGACCCGCGCTTTCTGATGGCCTTCGGGCAATCGTTGCTGGTGTGCGTGGGCGCACTTATCCTCTCGGTGGTGTTGATCTTGCCGCTGCTGTTCGTGGTGCATTACCACTTTCCCAAGCTCGACGCGCTGATGAACATCCTGATCCTGCTGCCCTTTGCGGTGCCGCCGGTGGTGTCCTCGGTGGGTCTGCTGCAACTGTACGGTTCCGGGCCGCTGGCGATGGTGGGCACGCCGTGGATTTTGATCGGCTGCTACTTCACCGTCGCGCTGCCGTTCATGTACCGAGCGATCACCAACAACCTGCAAGCCATCAACCTGCGCGACCTGATGGACGCTTCGCAACTGCTCGGCGCCAGCACCTGGCAGGCCGCGATCCTGGTGGTGCTGCCCAACCTGCGCAAGGGCCTGATGGTGGCGCTGCTGTTGTCGTTCTCGTTCCTGTTTGGCGAGTTCGTGTTCGCCAACATCCTCGTCGGCACCCGCTACGAAACCCTGCAGGTGTACCTCAACAACATGCGCAACAGCAGTGGCCATTTCACCAGTGCCGTGGTGATCTCCTATTTCTTCTTCGTGCTGGTACTGACCTGGGCCGCCACTCTCTTGAACAAGGACAAAAGCCAATGAGCTTCGTCAGCGTCCAACACCTGCAAAAAGGCTACGCCGGCACCCCGGTGTTCAGCGATATCAATTGCGAGGTCGCCAAAGGCGAGTTCGTCACCCTGCTCGGCCCGTCCGGTTGCGGCAAATCCACTTTGCTGCGCTGCATCGCCGGGCTTACGCCGGTGGACAGTGGCCAAATCCTCCTGGATGGCCAGGACATCGTGCCTCTGAGCCCACAGAAGCGCCAGATCGGCATGGTGTTCCAGAGCTACGCGCTGTTCCCCAACATGACCGTGGAACAGAACGTTGCCTTCGGCCTGCGCATGCAAAAGGTCAACGCCGACGACAGTCACAAGCGCGTGCAAGAAGTGCTGCAACTGGTGGAACTCAAGGACCTGGCCGGCCGCTATCCGCACCAGATGTCCGGTGGCCAGTGCCAGCGCGTCGCCCTCGCCCGCTCCCTGGTAACCCGCCCGCGCCTGCTGTTGCTCGATGAACCGCTGTCGGCGCTGGATGCACGTATTCGCAAGCACTTGCGCGAGCAGATCCGCCAGATCCAGCGCGAGCTGGGGCTGACCACGATCTTCGTGACCCATGACCAGGAAGAAGCGCTGACCATGTCCGACCGCATCTTCTTGATGAACCAGGGCAAGATCGTGCAGAGCGGCGATGCCGAAACCCTCTATACCGCGCCGGTGGATGTGTTCGCTGCTGGGTTTATCGGCAACTACAACCTGCTCGATGCCGACAAGGCCAGCCAACTGCTGCAGCGACCGATCAGCGGGCGTATCGCGATTCGCCCCGAGGCCATCGAGTTGAGCCGCAGTGGCGAGCTCGATGCGTTGGTGCGTAGCCACAGCCTGCTGGGTAACGTAATTCGCTACCGCATCGAAGCCCGTGGTGTCGAGCTGGTGGTGGATGTGCTCAATCGTTCGGCCGACGACCTGCATCCGGACGGCCAACGCCTGGCACTTTCCATCGACCCCAGCGCACTGTGTGAAGTAGCCTGACAGGCAGCGACCTATTGAGAGAGAGCATCACCGATGGCATTGGTAATTTTTGATCTGGACGACACCTTGATCCACGGCGACTGCGCCACGCTGTGGAGCGAACAGATGGGCCGCCTCGGCTGGGTAGACCCTGAGTCATTCATGCGCAGGAACAACGAGCTGATGGATGCCTACAGCCAGGGCAAGCTGTTGATGGAAGATTTCATGGATTTCAGCCTGGAGCCGATGATCGGCCGAACCCCGGAAGAAATCGAGCACCTGGTGGAGCCGTGGGTCGAGGACGTGATCGAGCCGCTGATCTACAGCGACGCCACCAAGACCATCGCCCGCCACCGCGCGAACGGTGACCGGATCCTGGTGATTTCCGCTTCGGGCACTCACCTGGTCACGCCGATTGCTGCGCGTATCGGTATCGAGGAAGTGCTGGGGATTAACCTGAGCGTCAGCCATGGGGTATACGACGGCAAGACAGAGGGTGTACTGACTTACCGTGAAGGCAAGATCACGCGGTTGCTGGAATGGCTGGAGCAGGAAGGCGAAACCCTTGAAGGTGCCTATTTCTATTCGGACTCGCGCAATGATTTACCGCTGCTGCTCAAGGTGGATCACCCGCAGGTGGTGAACCCGGACCCGGTGTTGCGCGCCAATGCCGAACAGGCCGGCTGGCCGATCCACCACTGGACCTGAATCAATAGACATCAACCTGTGGGAGCTGGCTTGCCGGCGATAGCGGTGCAACAGTGAAGAATTCTTCATCTGGCGCACCGCTATCGCAGGCAAGCCAGCTCCCACACTGACTGCATTTCAATCTAGGATTCGGTCAGGCTATTGGCAATATGGACTACACCGGACGTAGGACGAGGTTGTTCTAGCCCCCCACATCACCGTCAACGCCTTGCAATGCTTTCACAGTGCCTCCATAGTGAGTCTGGACTGAGCCCGGTGCTGTAGCGCCGGGCTTTTTGCATTATGCGACCGGACCATATGGAACCGGCTCCCTCAAAGACGGCCTAATATGCGTTATCAATTGCCCCCGCGTCGAATCAGCATGAAGCATCTGTTCCCCAGCACCGCCCTCGCTTTTTTCATTGGTCTCGGCTTCGCGTCGATGTCGACCAATACGTTCGCAGCCAATAGCTGGGACAACCTTCAGCCTGATCGCGATGAGGTGATTGCCAGCCTTAACGTCGTCGAGTTGCTCAAGCGCCATCACTACAGCAAGCCGCCGCTGGACGACGCTCGCTCGGTGATCATCTACGACAGCTACCTCAAGCTGCTGGACCCCTCGCGCAGCTACTTCCTGGCCAGCGATATCGCTGAGTTCGACAAGTGGAAGACCCAATTCGACGACTTCCTCAAGAGCGGCGACCTGCAACCCGGCTTCACCATCTACAAGCGTTACCTGGACCGCGTCAAAGCGCGTCTGGACTTCGCGTTGGGTGAGCTGAACAAGGGCGTCGACAAACTCGATTTCACCCAGAAAGAAACCCTTCTGGTAGACCGCAAGGACGCCCCTTGGCTGACCAGCACCGCAGCCCTGGACGACCTGTGGCGCAAACGCGTCAAGGACGAAGTGCTGCGCTTGAAGATCGCCGGCAAAGAGCCCAAGGCCATTCAAGAACTGCTGACCAAGCGCTACAAAAACCAGCTGGCACGCCTGGACCAGACCCGTGCCGAGGATATCTTCCAGGCCTACATCAACACCTTTGCGATGTCCTACGACCCGCACACCAATTATCTGTCGCCAGATAACGCGGAAAATTTCGATATCAATATGAGTCTGTCCCTGGAAGGCATCGGTGCCGTCCTGCAAAGCGACAATGACCAGGTGAAGATCGTACGTCTGGTGCCGGCAGGCCCTGCTGACAAAACCAAGCAAGTGGCACCGGCCGACAAGATCATCGGCGTGGCCCAGGCCGACAAAGAGATGGTCGATGTGGTCGGCTGGCGCCTGGACGAAGTGGTCAAGCTGATCCGTGGGCCTAAAGGCAGCGTGGTGCGCCTGGAAGTGATTCCGCACACCAATGCACCGAACGACCAGACCAGCAAGATCGTGTCCATCACCCGTGAAGCGGTGAAGCTCGAAGACCAGGCCGTGCAGAAGAAAGTCCTCAACCTCAAGCAGGATGGCAAGGACTACAAGCTGGGCGTGATCGAAATCCCGGCCTTCTACCTGGACTTCAAGGCGTTCCGCGCCGGTGATCCGGACTACAAGTCCACCACCCGCGACGTGAAGAAAATCCTGACAGAACTGCAGAAAGAGAAAGTCGACGGCGTGGTCATCGACCTGCGCAACAACGGCGGCGGCTCCCTGCAGGAAGCCACCGAGCTGACCAGCCTGTTTATCGACAAGGGCCCGACCGTATTGGTACGCAACGCTGACGGCCGTGTCGACGTGCTCGAAGACGAGAACCCGGGTGCCTTCTACAAAGGGCCGATGGCGCTGCTGGTCAACCGTCTCTCGGCCTCGGCCTCGGAGATTTTCGCCGGCGCCATGCAGGACTACCACCGCGCACTGATCATCGGCGGCCAGACCTTCGGCAAAGGCACCGTGCAGACCATCCAACCGCTGAACCATGGCGAGCTCAAGCTGACACTGGCCAAGTTCTACCGGGTATCCGGGCAGAGCACCCAGCATCAAGGCGTACTGCCGGATATCGATTTCCCTTCGATCATCGACACCAAGGAAATCGGCGAAAGCGCCCTGCCTGAAGCCATGCCGTGGGACACCATCCGCCCTGCGATCAAGCCGGCGTCGGATCCGTTCAAGCCCTTCCTGGCTCAGTTGAAGGCTGACCATGACACCCGCTCTGCCAAGGACGCCGAGTTCGTGTTTATCCGCGACAAGCTGGCCCTGGCCAAGAAGCTGATGGAAGAGAAGACCGTCAGCCTCAACGAAGCGGATCGCCGTGCACAGCACTCCAGCATCGAGAATCAGCAACTGGTGCTGGAAAACACCCGCCGCAAGGCCAAGGGTGAAGACCCGCTCAAAGAGCTGAAGAAAGAAGATGAAGACGCGCTGCCGACCGAGGCGGATAAAACCAAGCCGGAAGACGACGCTTACTTGGCCGAGACTGGCCGGATCCTGCTGGATTATCTGAAAATCACCAAGCAGGTGGCCAAGCAGTAAATGATGGCGATTTAATGTGATCGCTCCTCGGAGTGTCATCATATAGACATCATTCTGTCGTGAAATAAAAGGACCGCAGGTTTACGCCTGCGGTCCTTTTTTTTGATCGAGACCGCCATGACCATGACCGAACAGCTGAATGCATTGGGCTCAATCCTGGCTCAAGGCAGTTTGCACAGCCTGTTCCAACCGATCATCTGCCTGTCGGAGCGGCGCATCCTCGGTTATGAAGCTCTCAGTCGTGGCCCGTCCAACAGCCCGCTGCACTCCCCCGTCGCACTGTTCTCGGTGGCCAGCCACGCCGGGCGCCTGAGCGAATTGGACATGGCGTGTCGAGAGAGTGCATGCCGGCGCTTCAGCGAGCAGAAACTGCCCGGCAAGCTGTTCCTCAATATCTCTCCCGAATCCTTGATGGAGAACGCACATCAGCCAGGGCGCACGCTGCAACTGTTGCGCGACTTCGGCATTTCTCCCAGCCAAGTGGTGATCGAGCTAACCGAGCAGGCACCCACCGACGATTTCGCGCTGCTGCAAACTGCCTTGCACCACTACCGCGACATGGGCTTTGCCATCGCACTGGATGACTTGGGCGCCGGTTATTCCAGCTTGCGGTTGTGGTCCGAGCTGCGCCCGGACTACGTGAAGATCGACCGGCACTTTATTGACGGCATTCACCAGGACGCCCTCAAGCGTGAGTTTGTCGGCTCGATCCTGCAGATCGCCAGGGCGTCCCGCGCCCAAGTGATTGCCGAGGGCATCGAGTTGCCGGAAGAACTGGCGGTGTTGACCGAGATGGGCGTCGACCTGGTCCAGGGCTACCTGCTCTGCCGCCCTCAGGAAAAGCCGCCGCAGGAAGCGCGCCTGATGCTGCCCAAGCCGGATAACGCCACGCTGGCCCTCAATGACGAAGGCAGTGACTTGAGCGCCCTGCTCAATGAGCAGCCCGCCGTGGATCAAGACACCGCCACCGCTCAAGTGCTGGAATCGTTCCGCCGCCAGGCCAACCTCAACTCGCTGGCGGTATTGGACGGCCGCGGTTGCCCGGTCGGCATTGTGCACCGGCACTCGTTGTCTGACGCGTTGCTCAAGCCGTTCGCGACCGATCTGTTTGCACGTAAACCCATCAGCCGCTTGATGAGCGATGACTTTTTGGCGGTGGAACTGAGCCAGTCCTTGCAGCAGGTCAGCCGCTTATTGACCAGCCGCGCGCGGCAACGCATCGAAGAGGATTTCATCATAACCCTGAACGGTGATTACCTGGGGCTGGGTCGGGTCATCGACGTGCTCAAGTTGATCACGGAGCTGAAAATCCAGCAGGCCCGCTACGCCAACCCGTTGACCTTGTTGCCTGGCAATGTGCCGATCCAGCAGTGCCTCACCCGGCTGCTGCAGCAACAGCGCGAGTCGGTGATCTGCTATGTGGATATCGACAGTTTCAAACCGTTCAACGATATCTACGGCTACGGGCGCGGGGATGAAGTGCTGCTGTGCCTGGCGCAGTGCCTCAACGACCGGGTAGACCCCAGCCGCGACTTTGTCGGGCATATTGGTGGGGATGATTTTTTGCTGGTGCTGGGCCCGCAGGATTGGCGCAAGCGGCTCAACCAGTTGCTGGATGACTTCCATACCCAATGCCGACGCTTCTACCGCGCTGAACATCTGGAGGCTGGGTGCTTCGTGGCCCTCAATCGCCAGGGCGTGCGCCAGGAGTTTGCGTTGCTGTCGCTGTCCATCGGTGTAGTGCACTTGTATCCTCAGGCCTGCGCACAACTCGATGCCAGCCAGTTGGCAGAGCTGGCGTCACAAGCCAAGCACCATGCCAAGGATGTGGCGGGCTACAGCATCCACGTGATCGACAGCATGGACACCTGCCCCCAGGCGCTTTAGGCCTCGGCGGACTCCGGATACTCGTACTCGAACACCCGCACCACTTCGGATGCATGCCAGGACGCGGCGGCGACGCCATCGGACGGCCCGCTGAACCGCCCCAGACGCTCCACACATTCGAAAAAACCGGTGCGCGGCAGGCGGCTGGCGCCCTGGCTGATCACCAGGGAACTGCGCAGCGGCTGCTCGGCCTTGGCATCCAGTGCCGCCAGGTGCTCCAGGGCCGCCGCCAGGGTCTGCATGGCCGGCGTGGGGAATTGCAGGCGCTCAAGCAGTGCACGGTAGGTGAGCAAATGGCGCTGGCGCCGCGCCTGATCCAGTTCGTTGAGCAACCCATCCCAGTGTTGACGGCTAATACGTAGGCTCAAGACTCATCCCTCCAACCTGCTACGCCCAATTCCCAAGCCAGGCTGCGGCGAATGGCGGCATCCGGCTGGCGTTCACCACTTTCAATCAATCCAAGGTATGAGGGGCTGATCCCCACTGTGCGTGCCAGGGTCTCGATAGCCAGCCCCTTGGCTTCACGCAGGCCGCGCAGGGCTGCGAGCGGGCGCAGGTCCTGATCAATGGCGGTAGAGGCGGCAGGGGAAGAAGCGGGTGTAGGTTGCTGCTGACCGGCAGCTTTTAGCAGCGCCTGGTACTGGTCCCATGGCAACACCGCGTATTCGGGTGCGCCATCGCGTGAAATGATCTGAATATCCATGACTGCCCCGTAGGATAAAAACACTTACTAAGTAAGTTCTTTCCTTAGAAGTGTAATCCTAACAGCCACGAAGGTCGCCGGGGGATACCCGGCATCATTAGTTTTTTTGTGGGTTTTCCCGGGCCAGCAGCTCAGGCGTCGCGGGGAGGCGCTCAACCACCGCGAGTTTTTCCGGGCGTTGCGCATCGCGCCACGCACGAAAGGCGCTCAGTTCGCCGCTCAGGGTCTTCATGACCCACGCCAGCACGGCGATGTCGTCGAACATGCCGAACATCGGGATAAAGTCCGGGATTGCATCAATGGGGCTGAGAAAGTACATCAGCCCCGCTACCACCGAGAGCAGCGCCTTGGGGCTGATCGCTCGGTATTCGCCGCGCCAGTAAGCCAGGCACAGGGCCTGGAGCAATTTCAGATCGTCCTTTAACTGGCCCAGCCGATTGCCCTGGCTTGAGCCTTTGGCAGCGACGGCAAACAACAGGGTGGGCAGGCGGCCACGGCCGAGCAGACGTGCGGCCATGGGCAGGAAACGGGTGAAATTGAACGGTGGTTTCATTGGGCACTCCAGTTCCAGGCGACATAAAAGGTTATCCACACAAATTGTGGATAACCTTGTGAACAGAGCCTGTTTTATCGGCTGAAAGCCACGGACTACAAGGCCTACAGTCAGATCGGGCGTTTTTTGCGCACATAAAAAAAAACCCAAGAATTCATTGACTTGGCATGTATGTGCGGCTACCCGTGCTCGAGTCTTATATCAGACTGTGTCCGATTGCGGACGTTCGTTTGGATTTGCAGAGGCTTCAACGCAGGGGCTCGCTGGCGTGCGATAGCGATAGACATCTACACGACCCGGTACGACGTGGCAGCCTGCCAGCCGATGCCTATCTCCCAGACACCCCGGGCTCCAAATGTGGGAGCTGGCTTGCCTGCGATTGCCTTACGCATCAACACAACTTTACAGGCTGTAGCAGGGATGCCGGTTTAGCCGCCCCGCGCCATGGATGGCGCGTGGCGGCGCCCCCCCCTCCCCCCAAATCACTGGCGGATTACGGGCACACCGAGCCTGAGCGAGGTGCCGAGTGGTGGGGCAAGAGCGTTTTGCTTACTTTGCCGCTCTTGCAAAGTGAGCCGCCGTCAGGGCGGAACCCTATGTGGCCGTTACCGCAGCAATGGATATGTACACAATCCAACTGTGTTGACTGCCAGGCCGCCTTCGCGAGCAAGCCCGCTCCCACAGGTTGATCGTGGTGTGTCAGTTAGTAGGTGTAGGCTGGCAGGCCGTCATCGCAGGCAAGCCAGCTCCCACATTTGGAGTGCTGAGCGTCTGGCGGTCATCACAGCGATGCGGCGACCCGACAAGCCAGCTCCCACAGAAGATTTTTGCATCCTTTGATACAGCCCCGAAAACAACAACGCCCCGTCGAGACGGGGCGTTGTGTGTTCAGGCGCCGATTACTTCTTGGCGGCTGGTGCAGCAGGTGCGTCTGCTGCTTCTGCCTTGGCTGGGTCCTTGATGGCCAGCAGCTCCAGGTCGAATACCAACACGGAGTTGGCGGGGATCGCCGGGCTCGGGCTCTGGGCGCCGTAGGCCAGGTCGGACGGGATGTACAACTCGACCTTCTCGCCAACATGCATCAGTTGCAAGCCTTCGACCCAACCCGGGATCACGCCGCTGACCGGCAGGTCGATCGGGCTACCACGATCTACAGAGCTGTCAAAGGTAGTGCCGTTGGTGAGCTTGCCGGTGTAGTGAACAGTCACCACGTCGGTTGGCTTAGGCTGGGCGCCGTCGGCCTTCTTCACGATCTTGTACTGCAGACCGGAAGCGGTGGTGACGACGCCGTCTTTCTTGGCGTTGTCTTCGAGGAATTTCTTGCCGGCAGCTGCCGACTCTTCGCTCATTTTGGTCATGCGCTCTTCGGCACGCTTTTGCAGCGCGGCGAAGGCTTCAACCAGTTCGTCATCTTTGAGCTTCTGCTCTTTCTTGCCGACAGCATCTTCAATGCCTTGGGCTACCGCTTTGGAGTCCAGGTCATCCATGCCTTCTTGGGCAAGGCTCTTGCCCATGTTCAGGCCGATGCCGTAGGAAGCTTTTTGCGCCGGGGTTTTCAGCTCTACGCTGGTTTGCGAATCACAACCCGCAAGTACCAGGCTAACCAGGGCCACCGCCGCCGCCAACCGATGCTGTTTCATGCTATTTCCTTGTTCATGCGCCAAAAGGGCATTCGAATAAAGTCGCGAGCTTATCAGGCGGCCCCGACCAATGGCTACCGGCATGTGAGCAGGAAACTTCTGATAAGTTCACGTGTTTAAAAGCATTTCCATTTATCATGGGGGCCCGCGACGGATCGCGGAACCGGCTGATAGCAGGCTAATCGTCACTTGCCGCACCTGTGGCGCAGTGGCATAACAACGCGACAATTCGACAAGGATAGTTATCTTGCGCACTTTTTCCCGTGTTTTACTCCTGATATTGATCGCACTGGGCCTGACCCTGGCCGTGGTGCTCTATTACACCCTCAACCCCAAGCTGCCGGACTACATGCCCGTGGAGCAGGTGCACTACCAGGACCAGTGGAGTGCCGCGGACCGTCAGACCTTCTACTTCACGCCCCAGGGCACCCAGGTAAAGGGCCTGCACTACGACTGGTTCACGGCTCTGGAGCTGCCGTTCTCCGAGCAACGCTTTGCCGCGCCGGAGTACCTGGCGCGCTTTGGTTTCCTGGTCGATCCCAGGCAGGTGCCCACCACGCAAAACCCTGGCAACCTGCCGGTGGGTTTCGCCCGGCACCAGAATGCCGACAGCAAGGTTCAGTACCTGGACATCACCTGCGCGGCCTGCCATACGGGGGAGTTGCATTTCAAAGGCCAGGCCCTGCGCATCGATGGCGGCTCGGCTCAACATGTACTGCCCTCCAGCGTCCCCACCTTGCGGGGCGGCAGTTTCGGCCAGGCACTGGTCGCCAGCCTCGCCGCCACTTATTACAACCCGTGGAAGTTC
This sequence comes from Pseudomonas sp. MF6767, assembly GCF_016405475.1. Taxonomy (NCBI): domain Bacteria; kingdom Pseudomonadati; phylum Pseudomonadota; class Gammaproteobacteria; order Pseudomonadales; family Pseudomonadaceae; genus Pseudomonas; species Pseudomonas sp. MF6767. Next base: position 36,522 of record NZ_JAEKCY010000009.1, read on the forward strand.
GAGCGCTTCGCCCGCAAGGTCCTGGGTGACCAGTACGACGCCCAGCACAACCAACTGCGCAGCGACTTCAAGCAATCGCTCAACCAGTTCCTCAAAGTCGCCTGGAATGATACCCATCGCGGCCTCTACCCCACCGAGGAAGGCCCCGGCCGTACTGACGCCTTCGGGCGCATCGCCAATGCCAGCTTTGGCGATGCCATTTCCCCAGATAATTATCGCGTCGCCAACGCTCCCGTGGACTACCCGCAGCTGTGGGACATCTGGACCTTCGACTGGGTGCAGTGGAATGGCTCAGCGCAGCAGCCCATGGCGCGCAATATCGGTGAAGCGCTTGGTGTAGGTGCTACCCTGGCCTTCTTCGACAGCGCCGGCCAACCGCTGCAAGGCGCTGCACGCTACCCCTCCAGCGTGCGGGTGCGCGACTTGCACCTGATCGAAGAAACCCTGCAACGTCTCAAACCGCCGACCTGGCCTGAGGCGTTGTTCGGCGCCATCGACAAACCCCTCGCCGCCCAGGGCCGCGCACTCTTCGCCGAAAACTGTGCAGGCTGCCACCTGCCGACCGTTACCGAAGAAAATGGTCGCCCTGTACAGCAGTTGAAAATGCTGCCGGTGGATTACATCGGCACCGACCCCGGCACCGCCAGCAACATTGCCGATCAGCGTTATGACCTCAGCGCCCTGCAATGGGACCCGGCCGAACTGGCCCGACTCAATGTTGAACTGCACCCGGCCCCCACCGCGCCACTGGACCTGAAAAAAATGTCCGTAGCCCAGGGGTTGGCGTACGTCACCGCATTCGTCGAAGAACATGCCTACCGCGCCGCCGGCGTTACCCCGGCAGAGCGCCCAAGCCTGGACGGGTTCGGCCTGCCGATTGGCGTGCGCGAATTACGCGCCTATAAGGCACGGCCATTGGCAGGCGTATGGGCTACCCCACCGTTCCTGCACAACGGGTCGGTGCCGACGATCTACCAACTGCTTTCGCCCCAGGACGAGCGCAGCACTACTTTCTATAAAGGCACGTTCAACTACGATCCACGCCATCTGGGTTTTGAAACCGCCGCGTTCAAGAATGCCTTTCTGTTCGATACCCGGATCACCGGCAACCACAACAGCGGCCACGAATTCCGTGCCGGCGAACGTGGCAATGGCGTGATCGGCCGTGGCCTGCTGCCGCAGGAACGCTGGGCGCTGCTCGAATACCTCAAGGTGCTGGGCGGCCCGCTGGAGCAACAACTGCCATGATTATCCGCTCGCAAAACAAGGACCGCTCCATGCTTGCTCGTCTCTGGCTACGCCTTGGCGCCTTTGTTGGCAAAACCCTGCTGTGGCTGCTGGGCCTGGGCCTGCTGGGGTGGGTGTTGGCCACGGCCTGGTTCGCCTGGCAGCACAGGGGCCCGGTGTCGGTGAAGGAACAGATCCCGCCGGGTGAAGCGGCGATGACCCAAGGCATCATCCAGACCGCCGTGCGCATCGTTGATCAGCATCGCGAAGGCACTCGCTACCTGCGTGATGCCCATGCCAAGGCCCATGGGTGCGTGAAAGCCGAGGTCAGCGTTCTGGCAGATCTCGACCCGGCCTTGCGCCAGGGCGTGTTTGCCGAGCCGGGCAAGACCTGGCAGGCGACGATGCGCCTGTCCAACGGCAACGCTTATCCGCAATTCGACAGCATCCGCGATGCACGCGGCATGGCCATCAAGCTGTTGGATGTGCCGGGCAAGCAACTGATGGCAGATCAGCAAGCGCGCACCGAACAGGATTTCGTGATGTTCAGCCACCCGAACTTCTTTGTCAGCGATGTCGCGGAATACGCGCAAAACATCGGCGCGCAAGCGGATGGCAAGAAGGTCCTGGCTTTCTTTCCCAAGCTCGACCCGCGCAGTTGGCAAGTGCGTCACTTGTTTATCGCCCTGGCAACCCTGGCGCCCGCACCGGCCAGCCCGACGCAGACGACTTACTTTTCAGTTTCGCCCTACAAGTTTGGCGCGGCCAACGCCAAGTTCCGCGTCGCGCCCGACCCACAAAGCTGCCCGGGTTATGTGTTGCCCAAACAGAACCAGGCCCTGCCGAACTTCCTGCGCAGCGCGCTCAACCAGCAACTGTCCACCGACCGTGTAGATGCGTGTTTTGTGCTGCAAATCCAGCGGCAAAACCCGCAGGCGTTCATGCCGATCGAAGACACCAGCATCGAATGGAAGGAAAGCGACGCGCCGTATGAAACCGTGGCCAAGGTCAGGATTCCCGCCCAGGACTTCGACACGCCGGCGCAGAACCTGGCGTGCGATAACCAGTCGTTCAACCCCTGGTTCGGGCTGGAAGCGCACCGCCCCATCGGCGGCATCAACCGGCTGCGCAAAGCGGTGTACGAGGCCGTCAGCGATTACCGCCACAGCCGCAACGCACCGTAAGGCGCGTTAAATCGCAGGCGAAAAAAAACCCGCTCAATGAGCGGGTTTCTTGTGGCTGCCTGGCGTTCAGTGTTCCAGGTGACCGAATATGGCGCAGCGGACGGGACTCGAACCCGCGACCCCCGGCGTGACAGGCCGGTATTCTAACCGACTGAACTACCGCTGCGCGTAACACTTGAAGCGAATGGTGGGTGATGACGGGATCGAACCGCCGACCCTCTGCTTGTAAGGCAGATGCTCTCCCAGCTGAGCTAATCACCCTTCGTTTCGGTGTGGGCGCATCATACACCAAAAAATCGTAATGTCTTGATTTAAATGCAATTTATTTAAAAAAAGTTTAGCGCACGATTTTTTGCCATATTTCGGACAGAAAAAAACCCGCTCAATGAGCGGGCTTTCTTTGGTCACCTGGCGTTCAGCATTCCAGGTGACCGAATATGGCGCAGCGGACGGGACTCGAACCCGCGACCCCCGGCGTGACAGGCCGGTATTCTAACCGACTGAACTACCGCTGCGCGTAACACATGAAGCGAATGGTGGGTGATGACGGGATCGAACCGCCGACCCTCTGCTTGTAAGGCAGATGCTCTCCCAGCTGAGCTAATCACCCTTCGTTTCGGTGTGGCGCGCATTCTACGGAGCGACCCTAAGTCTGGCAAGCACTTTCTTAAATCTTTTTTTTCAGCCCTTCCAATGGCTTAGGCAGGGTTGGCCTGCGGCGTGATCAAGAGAATAATGCCCCCCTTTGTATAGAGGAGAGACTCACCCCATGTGGTTCAAGAACCTGCTTATCTATCGCCTGACCCAAGATCTGCCTGTTGATGCCGAGGCGTTGGAAGCGGCCATGGCCACCAAGCTGGCGCGCCCTTGTGCAAGCCAGGAGTTGACCACTTACGGTTTTGTCGCGCCTTTTGGTAAAGGTGAAGACGCCCCCCTGGTTCACGTCAGCGGCGATTTCCTGCTGATCGCCGCTCGCAAGGAAGAACGCATCCTGCCGGGTAGCGTGGTGCGTGATGCACTTAAAGAGAAAGTCGAAGAGATCGAAGCCGAGCAAATGCGCAAGGTCTACAAGAAGGAGCGCGACCAGATCAAGGATGAAATCATCCAGGCCTTCCTGCCGCGTGCCTTTATCCGTCGCTCGTCGACCTTCGCTGCAATCGCGCCGAAACAGGGCCTGATCCTGGTCAACTCGGCCAGCCCCAAGCGTGCCGAAGACCTGCTGTCGACCCTGCGTGAAGTGATCGGCACCCTGCCCGTCCGCCCTCTGACGGTAAAAACCGCACCAACTGCAATCATGACTGACTGGGTCACCACCCAGAAACCGGCTGATGACTTCTTCGTCCTCGACGAATGCGAACTGCGCGACACCCACGAAGACGGCGGCATCGTGCGCTGCAAACGCCAGGACCTGACCGGCGAAGAGATCCAGCTGCACCTGACCACCGGCAAGGTCGTAACCCAACTGTCCCTGGCGTGGCAGGACAAGCTGTCCTTCATGCTCGACGACAAGATGACCGTCAAGCGCCTGAAGTTCGAAGACCTGCTGCAAGACCAGGCGGAACAGGACGGCGGCGACGAAGCCCTGGGCCAACTGGATGCCAGCTTTACCTTGATGATGCTGACCTTCGGCGATTTCCTGCCGGCGCTGGTCGAGGCACTGGGCGGCGAAGAGACACCACAGGGCATCTAAGCAACACCGATCCAATGCGGGCACGGTCAGTGTGGGAGCTGGCTTGCCTGCGATAACGGAGTGTCAGCCAGAGGAGTGCCGACTGATACACCGCTATCGCAGGCAAGCCAGCTCCCACATTTGATTGCATCGACAACTCAGAAATCGAATAAAAAAGGACATCCCCATGCGCGCACTCGCCGCCTTGAGCCGCTTTGTCGGCAACACCTTTGCCTACTGGGTGCTGATCTTTGCCGTTGTCGCCTTTCTCCAACCCAGCTGGTTCATCGGCCTGAAAAGCGCCATCGTCCCACTGCTGGGCCTGGTGATGTTCGGCATGGGGTTGACCTTGAAACTGGAAGACTTCGCCGAAGTCGCTCGCCACCCGTGGCGCGTGGCCTTGGGCGTGGTCGCGCATTTCGTGATCATGCCGGGCGTGGCATGGTTGCTGTGCCAGGCGTTCCATTTGCCGGCGGAAATTGCCGTTGGCGTGATCCTGGTCGGCTGTTGCCCAAGTGGCACGTCGTCCAACGTCATGACCTGGCTGGCCCGGGGTGACCTGGCGTTATCGGTGGCGATTGCCGCGGTCACCACCCTCCTCGCCCCGCTGCTCACACCGGCGTTGATCTGGCTGCTGGCCTCGGCCTGGCTGCCAGTGTCGTTCATGGAACTGTTCTGGTCGATCCTGCAAGTGGTGCTGCTGCCCATCGTACTGGGCGTGGTCGCGCAGCGCCTGCTCGGTGATCGGGTAAGGCATGCGGTGGATGTGCTGCCACTGGTGTCGGTGGTCAGCATTGTGATCATCGTCGCGGCCGTAGTTGCCGCAAGCCAAGGCAAGATTGCCGAGTCGGGCCTGCTGATCATGGCCGTGGTGATGCTGCACAACAGCTTCGGTTACCTGCTGGGCTACTTCACCGGGCGCCTGTTCAAGTTGCCCTTGGCGCAACGCAAGTCGCTGGCCCTGGAAGTGGGCATGCAGAACTCCGGGCTGGGTGCCGCGCTGGCCAGTGCGCACTTTTCGCCACTGGCGGCGGTGCCCAGTGCGTTGTTCAGCGTCTGGCACAATATTTCCGGCGCATTGCTGTCGACCTATTTCCGCCGCATGAGCGAAAAGGAAGACCGCCGCGCCCTGGAAACCACGCCGTAACTTGATCGCCCGGTCCAATTTCGGCACTCTACCGAACTTCGCGGGGACGACCTCGCGACGCTATCAAGCGCTCACCCGGGGACGACCCCACTTTGATAGAAGCGAGGTCATCATGTCCTGGATCATTCTGTTTTTTGCCGGGTTGTTTGAAGTGGGCTGGGCCGTCGGCCTGAAGTACACCGACGGGTTCAGCAAGCCGCTGCCCACCGTCCTGACGATTGCCGCGATGGCCGTCAGCCTTGGGTTGTTGGGGCTGGCCATGAAGGAATTGCCGCTGGGCACCGCCTATGCCATCTGGACCGGCGTGGGGGCCGTGGGCACCGTGATTGCCGGGATTATCCTGTTTGGAGAATCCATGGCGTTGTTTCGGTTGGCGAGTGTGGCGTTGATTATTTGTGGGCTGATTGGGCTAAAGATTTCCACTTAAGCCACTACCGCTATCGCAGGCAAGCCAGCTCCCACCTTTTGAATTGTGAATACAGTCAAATGTGGGAGCTGGCTTGCCTGCGATGATGCCCTGACAAACAACGACAAACTACCTGGCACTCCCCCGCAAACCGCCCACCACAGAGTGCAACTGCTCAGGCGTTGCCGCTTCCACAGCCACCGGCTCGCCCGCCACCAACACCACCCGCGACCAGATCCGATGAAACAAACCCTTGTTCGGATCACGGCTGAAGAAACTCCCCCACAACCCCTGCAATGCCATCGGGATCACCGGCACCGGCGTCTCCTCCAGGATGCGCGTCACCCCACCGCGAAACTCATTCATCTCGCCATCGGCTGTCAGCTTGCCTTCCGGGAAGATGCACACCAGCTCGCCATCCTTGAGGTACTGGGCAATGCGCGCGAACGCCTGCTCGTAGATCTGAATGTCTTCATGGCGCCCGGCAATCGGAATCGTCCCGGCGGTGCGGAAGATAAAATTGAGCACCGGCAAGCGGTAGATCTTGTAGTACATGACAAAGCGAATCGGCCTACGTACTGCGCCGCCAATCAACAGCGCATCGACAAACGACACATGGTTGCACACCAGCAACGCCGCGCCTTCATCCGGGATGGCTTGCAGGTTGCGATGCTCCACGCGGTACATGGAATGGCTGAGCAGCCAGATCATGAAGCGCATGGTGAACTCGGGGACGATTTTAAAGATGTAAGTGTTAACCGCGATGTTGAGCAGCGACACCACCAGGAACAACTCGGGGATCGACAGCTTGGCCACGCTCAACAGCAGAATGGACACGATGGCCGAGACCACCATGAACAGTGCATTGAGAATGTTGTTCGCCGCGATCACCCGTGCCCGTTCGTTCTCGGCGGTACGCGACTGGATCAGCGCATACAGCGGCACGATGTAAAAGCCACCGAACACCCCCAGGCCGAGGATATCGAACAGCACCCACCACGCTTGGCCGTAGCTGAGCACCGCGAGCCAATCGTTGGCTTGCACGTTCTGCGGGAAGCCGCCGGAGTGCCACCACAGCAGCAGGCCGAACACGGTCAGGCCAAACGAACCAAACGGCACCAGGCCGATTTCCACCTTACGCCCGGAGAGTTTTTCGCACAGCATCGAGCCCAAGGCGATGCCCACCGAGAACACCGTGAGGATCAAGGTCACCACGGTTTCGTCGCCGTACAACCATTCCTTGGCATAGGCTGGTATTTGCGTGAGGTAAATCGCGCCGACAAACCAGAACCATGAGTTGCCGACAATCGAGCGCGATACGGCCGGCGTCTGCCCCAGGCCCATGCGTAAAGTCGCCCAGGACTGAGTGAAGATATTCCAGTCCAGGCGCAGCTGCGGTGTCGAAGCCGCTGCGCGCGGGATGCTGCGGCTGGCCAGGTAGCCCAGCACCGCCACGGCCACAATCGCCACCGCCACCACCGGCGCGTAATGGGTGGAAGACATCATGATCCCGGCACCGATGGTGCCGGCCAAAATTGCCAGGAACGTGCCCATCTCCACCAGGCCGTTGCCGCCCACCAACTCATCGTCGTGCAAGGCCTGGGGCATGATCGAGTACTTCACCGGGCCGAACAGCGCCGAGTGAGTGCCCATGGCAAACAGCGCCAGCAGCATCAGTTCAAGATGATTGGTCAGAAAACCCGTCGCGCCCACCGCCATGATCACGATCTCGCCGATCTTGATCGCGCGGATCAACGCGTCCTTGTTGAATTTCTCGCCAAACTGCCCGGCCAACGCCGAGAACAGGAAGAACGGCAGGATAAACAACAAAGCACACAGGTTGACCCAGATGGAGCGGTCACCCTCGATGGTGAGCTTGTAAAGGATGGCCAGGATCAGCGACTGCTTGAAGATGTTGTCGTTGAACGCGCCCAGCAACTGGGTAATGAAAAACGGCAAGAAGCGCCGCGTGCGCAGCAAGGTGAATTGGGAAGGATGGCTCATCGTCGTCCGTGTTCCTGCGTGGCCTTTATTTATCAGGCCACGACTTTACCTAATCCTGCTTACTTATTCGCTAGCCCGGCAATACAAGGCGAAACAAAAAGCTCGCCTTTATAAGCGCCCTGCACGGTGCGCTTGGCCACGATCAGCCACATCAGCGCCAGCGCAACCACCAGCACACTGCCAAACACACTGAAAAACGCCAGCTGTAACAGACTCGCCAATTTAAGCGTGGCCAAGGCGTAAACCCCCAATGGGAAGGTGAAGCCCCACCAGCCCAGGTTGAACGGGATACCGGCGCGCAGGTAACGCAGGGTGATCAACACCGCAATCAACATCCACCACAAGCCGAAGCCCCACAGGGTGATGCCCGCAATCAGGCCCAGGCCGTGGGCCATTTCACCGACACTGGCCAGGCCATTGGCGGCAAAGATCGCGGGGGCATCCGTACCGAGCAGCAACATGCCCAGGGCACCGGTACCGATCGGGCCCAGGGCCAACCAGCTCGACGCGGCCATATTGGCGTGAGGCAACTTATGCAAGGCCATGCGCAGCATCAGGATGGTCAGGATGCTGAACGCTACCGGCAGGGAAAACGCCCACAGCACGTAGCTGGTCACCAACATCACCAGCTGCGAATGGGCATCGGCCAAGTGCGGCGCAAGCAAGCCGCCGCTGGCCGCCGCCACTTCGGCCGCCACCACGGGCAACAGCCAGACGGCGGTCATCTGGTCGATGCTGTGCTCCTGGCGCGTGAACATCATGAACGGGATCAGCACGCCGCAGGCCAGGGACATGGCCACGTCCAGCCACCACAATGCCTCGGCCAACGGGATCACATCACCGCCCCAGCGCGGCATGCCGAACAGCAGCAAGCCGTTGAGAATGGTCGCCAGCCCCATGGGGATGGTGCCGAAGAACATCGAGACCGTTGAGTGCCCGAAGATGCGTCGCGCCTCGTGGAAAAACATCACCCAGCGGGCGGCGTAGAGCACGCTGAACAGCACAAACAAGCCGATGGTGAACAGCCACAGGCCCTCGGCGACGGCATGCAAGCCGGGCAGGTTGACTGGCAGTTGGGCCAAGGCCAGGGCCAGCACACCGGTGCCCATGGTCGCGGCAAACCAGTTCGGGGTGAACTGGCGAATCACTTCCCGGGGACGGGCCAGGTGACTGAAGGGTTTGTAGCGGTGAGTGGTCGAGCAGGTCATGGGTTAATCCTCTTCCTCATATGAGGTTGAGGCCATGATAGAACCTGATCGAATATCTATATAACGGGTAATATCTCTAACTGTTATCTATTTTATCTATATTAACCATGATCATGCCCTCACCCTTGCTGGCGCCGAGTCCCGCCACCACAACCCACCAAGGGCCCCGAGAGACAGCAAGATAAGCACCGCACCGTAGCCGTCCGTGGTCGCGACCAAGCCAAACACGCGGCTCAGGTTGCCCGCCAACAACGCCGGCACGCAAAACGCCAGGTAGCTCAATACATAGAACGCCGACATCAGGCCCGCCCGCTCATGGGGCAACGCCAGGCCCACGATGCTGCGCACACTGCCCATGAAGCCGCCGCCGAACCCCAGGCCTGCGATCACACTGGCGACAAAGAACAGCCACAGGCTGGCGGTGTTTACGGCAACCAGCAGCAACCCCACGCCCACGGCCAGCAGTGCAGCCGACACGCGCATGACCCTGTCAGCCGCGTGGTTGCGCAGGCTGTAGATCATCACCGCGCCGCTCAAGGTCACCACCGCCACCAGCCCGCCGCCGATCAAGTGCGAGGTCGACCCGGTGGCGACACGCACCAACGACGGTGCCAACGAGGAAAAGAACCCACCCAGCGCCCACACGGCCACATTCAATGGCATCGCCAGCCCCAACGCGCGGCGCGCCTGCGGCGGCACATGCAGGGTTGGCGCCAGGGACTTCAAGGCGCCGGGTATGCGACTGACCGTTTCAGGCAGGCGCCACACATACAGAGCCTGCAACACCATCAAGCCCAGCAGGGTGTAGTAGATCAATTGGGTTGGCCACGGCGCGAACTCCACCAGCAGCCCGCTGCCCAGGCCACCACTGGCCATGCCGAGCATCGGTGCAAGGCTGTTGAGCATCGGGCCGCGGACGCGGTCGGTATCGAGCAGCGTCGCACTCAATACCGCTGTGGCAGTGCCAGTCGCGAAGCCCTGCAGCGCGCGGGCGGCCAGCAGGCAGGCGGTGCTGTCCGCGTTGATAAACAGCAGCATCGCCACACTATTGAGCAGCAGCGCGACGAAGATCACCGGCTTGCGCCCCAGGTAATCCGAGAGCGACCCCACCGTCAGCAGGGCCGCCAGCAGGCTCACGGCATAGACACCAAAGATGGCCGTGAGCATGGCCGCCGAAAAATGCAGGTGGTCTTGATACACCTGGTACAACGGCGTCGGCGCGCTGGAGGCGGCGAGAAAGGTCAGCACCATGATCACTAGAAACGCCAGGCTGGACCGCTGAGAGATGACACTGGGCATGGGCACGCTCCGTTAAAGCTAATATTTTGCTTTTATGCAGTGTGCTATTCGCTGGCGCTTAAAGCAAATTCTTTGTGTTAAGGTCTTGCCCATGGCGATCAAAGAAGGCCTCCGCCCGGGGGGCCGCAGTGCCCGGGTACAAGAATCCGTCCACAGGGCGGTGCGCGAATTGCTGGAGGCCCATGAGCGTTCCAGCGTCACCGTGCCGATGATTGCGGCATGTGCAGGCGTCACGCCGTCGACCATTTACCGGCGCTGGGGCGATCTGTCAGTACTGCTCGCCGACGTCGCCCTGACCCGTATGCGCCCCGATACCGAACCGGCCAACACCGGCAGCCTGCGTGGCGACCTGCAAGCCTGGGCCGAGCAATACCTGGATGAGATGAGTTCGGACGTAGGCCGCAACATGATGCGCGACGTGCAAAGCAGCCCGACGCCAGGGTATTGCGTGAGCATCCTGAGTGGGCAGTTGCAGGTGATTGTTGACCGCTACCCGCAGGAACAGCCACCGAGCGTTGACCATCTGATCAACCTGCTCGCCGCACCGACGGTGTTTCGTATTCTGTTTTCGGCAGAGCCTTTGGCTGTTGAAGAGCTGCATGCCCTGATCGAATTGGCACTGAAAATCTAAGGCACGTGCGCCGACCAGAATGTGGGAGCTGGCTTGCCTGCGATGCAGACACCTCCGTACACCCGTCAAGCGAAGTCGATACCATCGCAGGCAAGCCAGCTCCCACATTTGTTCTGTGTGCATCCAATAAAAAACGGCCTCTGATGAGGCCGTTTTGTTATTTCCAATCCCACATCATGTACGCATCCCACGCCCACTCACCAGCAACCGCGCACAACCGATATACAGCACCACGGTCGCAACGATCATAAAGGTGATCGCCACACTGATCTTGATATCCGACACGCCCAAAATGCCGTAGCGGAAGGCGTTGACCATGTGCAGCACCGGGTTGGCCAGGGACACCGTCTGCCAGAACGGCGGCAGCAAGGTGATGGAGTAAAACACCCCGCCCAGGTAGGTCAGCGGCGTGAGCACGAAGGTCGGGATGATGGAAATATCATCGAAGTTGCGTGCGAACACGGCGTTGATAAAGCCCAGCAGCGAGAAGATCGTCGCCGTCAGCACCACCACCAGAATAGTGACACCCAGGTGATGCACCTGCAGCTGGGTAAAGAACAGGGACAGCAGCGTCACGATCACTCCCACCATCAGGCCACGCAACACGCCGCCCAGGGTGTAGCCGATGAGGATGGTGTGCGGTGACACCGGCGAGACCATCAGCTCTTCAATGGAGCGCTGGAACTTGCTGCCAAAGAAACTCGACACCACGTTGCCATAGGAGTTGGTGATCACCGACATCATGATCAGGCCCGGCACGATGTATTCCATGTAGGTGAAGCCACCCATGTCGCCGATCTGCCGGCCGATCAGGTTACCGAAGATCACAAAGTACAGGACCATAGTGATCGCCGGTGGCAGCAGGGTCTGCGGCCAGATCCGGGTAAAGCGCTTCACTTCGCGATAAACAATGGTTTGCAGCGCTACGAGGTTGGGTTGCAGTTCGGAACTCATACCGCCACCTTCGCCAGATTTTTCTCCACCAGGGACACAAACAACTCCTCAAGGCGATTGGTTTTGTTACGCAGGCTCAACACTTCGATGTTCTGAGTGGCCAACTGGGTGAACAGCGCGGTGATGCCCATGGCTTTGTCCACCTGCACCTCCAGGGTGTGGCTGTCCACCAGCCGGCTTGGGTAGCCGAGCAACTGCGGCGCCACCGACAGGTTGTTCTTCAGGTCGAGCAGGAAGGTTTCCACATGCAACTGGCCCAGCAGGTTGCGCATGCTGGTGTTCTCGACAATGGTGCCGTGGTCGATGATGCCGATGTTGCGGCACAACTGCTCAGCCTCTTCCAGGTAGTGGGTGGTGAGGATGATGGTGATGCCCTTCTCGTTCAGTTCGGTGAGGAAGGTCCACATCGAGCGGCGCAGCTCGATATCCACGCCGGCGGTAGGTTCGTCGAGGATCAACAGGCGCGGCTCATGCACCAGGGCGCGGGCGATCATCAGGCGTCGCTTCATGCCACCGGACAACGAGCGCGAAGGTACGTCACGCTTGTCCCACAGGCCCAGTTGAGTCAGGTACTGCTCGGCGCGTTCCTTGGCGACTTTCGCCGGAATGCCGTAGTAGCCGGCCTGGGTCACGACAATGTCGAAGGTCTTTTCGAACTGGTTGAAATTGAATTCCTGGGGCACCACGCCAATGGAGCGCTTGAGCGCCGCCGGGGATTTGTCCAGGTCGTGGCCGAAGATGTTCACCGTGCCGCTGGTCTTGTTGACCAGGGTGGAGAGAATGCCGATGGTGGTGGATTTGCCGGCACCGTTGGGGCCGAGCAAGGCGAAGAAGTCACCTTCGGCAACGTCCAGATCGATACCACTCAGGGCCTGGAAACCGTTGCCGTAGGTTTTGGTTAGCTGCCGGATGGACAGAGCGGAACTCATATGGAAGTACGCACCAAAGAAGGGAATAGAAAGAATAGATGAAGGCACACCGCAGGTAGTTCAACTGGCGATGCAGTGCGAGCATGGTGCGTGCCCATGCCGCACAAGTACAGTCACCCGTATTAATAGTGTGTATTAAGTCAACGCGGTCATCACCGCCTTGCGGTAGGCCGGGCGCTGCTGCAGGCGCTGGTACCAGGCCTCCAGATGGGGCATGGCAGGGCGTTCGATGGGCATCTCGAACCAGGCGTAGATGAAGCAGCCCAAGGGAATATCGCCCATGCCGAACGCCTGGCCGGACAGGTAGGGTTGCTCGGCGAGGGCTTGTTCGACGGTTTTGAGCGCGTCGATACAGGCTTGGCGCCCGGCATTGATGCTGTCCCAGTTTTGCTGGTCAACCGGGGTGCGCACGATGCCCCAGAACACCGCTTTGAACGGATCGGCGAGCGTGGAAGTGGTCCAGTCCATCCACTTTTCGGCGTTGGCCCGGGCTTGCAGGTCGCTGGGGTAAAAGTCCGATGCCTGCTTGGCACACAGGTAACGCACGATGGTGTTGGATTCCCACAGCACAAAGTCGCCATCTTCGATCACCGGCACCCGGCCATTGGGGTTCATGGCCCGGTATTGCGGGGTATCGACCACACCAAAAGCCCCGCCCGCATCAATTGCTTCATAGTCCAGGCCGAGTTCCTCGGCGCACCACAGTGCTTTCCTGACGTTTGATGAATTTTTACGACCCCAGATCTTCAGCATGACCGCGCCTTATCGTTGATGAACATGGCTTGATGAACGCAGCAGCATACGCCGGTTCAGCCGCGGCTTAAATCGCCCTGCATATCGCCGAGCAAGGTGGGCGCATCGTCGCCAAACAGGTGCGGGTAGCACTGGCGGATATGCCCGAAGAAAAATGCTTCGGGTACGTCAGCAAATTGCCCGTGGTCCACCACGTACTCCATAGAACGCTGGCCCTGGCGATTGAACGCGTGGAACACGCTGTCGTGCAGCCCATCGAATTCCAACGGCGGCACGTCGAACACTTCGCACAGTTGCTGGTTGAACGCCGGAGTGGCCTTGACCCAGCGGCCGTTCAGGTAAAGCTCGGTATAACCGTGCATGGCGAACACGTCACTTTTGAGCAGAGCGAGCAGTCGCGGTGTGGACAGGTGGTTGCGCACGTCCGCCAGGCCAATGCGTGCGGGAATGCCGCAGTGGCGCGCGCAAGCGGCGAGCAACGTGGCCTTGGGCACACAGTAGCTTTCGCCGGCCGCCAGGGCGAAGCTGGCGCTCAAGGTGTTGGGGTCACGGCTGAAGGTATAGGGGTTGTAGCGAATGGCCTCGCGCACGGCGTAGTAAAGACTGACTGCCTGGTCACTTAAATCCGGGCGGGTTCCGCGATGTTTCTCGGCGAACTCCACCACCACAGGGTGGTCACTATCGATGAAGCGGCTGGGACTCAAGTACGTATTCATGAGCTTGATCTCCGAGGGGAGCCTGGAGTTTAACCACCAGGCCTGCCAGAGAGATAACGACGATTCGGCCAAATGCCGGCGCCGGCTGATGGGTTGCCCAGTACACCTTGTTACACCCTGATCACCCGGCTTGTTCGGATGCCGACTAAGCTCCCTGGTGGTTTCGCCCCTGGTTCACGGAGGATTGAATATGCTGTTGTTGTGGATACTGGTGCTGGTGGTCGGCATTGCCTACCTGGCACACCGCCGTACTGCCCCCCTGCCCGCCCTGGGTGTGGTCGCCGTCTACCTGCTGGCGATGGGCGCCTGGAGCCACGCACCGGGTTGGCTGCTGCTGATCTTCTGGGTACTCCTGGCCGTGGTGGCCGCGCCTTTGCTGCTGCCTGACCTGCGCCGCCAATACTTCACCAAGCCGCTGTTCAGCTGGTTCCAGAAAGTGCTGCCGCCGATGTCCGAGACCGAGCGCGATGCGATTGATGCCGGTACCGTGTGGTGGGACGGCGAGCTGTTCAGTGGTCGCCCGGACTGGGACAAATTGCTGGCCTACCCCAAGGCGCAGTTGACCGAGGAAGAGCAGGCGTTCATCGACGGCCCCACCGAAGAACTCTGCGCCATGGTCAGCGACTGGGAAATCGGCCAGGCCATGGACCTGCCGCCGCAAGCCTGGGAACACATCAAGACCCATGGCTTCTTCGCCCTGATCATTCCCAAGGAGTACGGTGGCAAGGGCTTCTCCGCCTATGCCCACTCCCAGGTCGCCATGAAACTCGCGACCCGCAGCGGTGACCTGGCCTCCACCGTGATGGTCCCCAACTCCCTCGGCCCCGCCGAACTGCTGCTGCACTACGGCACCGAGGAACAGCGCAATCATTACCTGCCGCGCCTGGCCCGTGGCGACGACATCCCGTGCTTCGCCCTCACCGGCCCGCTGGCCGGCTCCGATGCGGGCGCCATGCCCGACACCGGCGTGATCTGCAAAGGCGAATGGCAAGGCAAGGAAACCCTCGGCCTGCGCCTGAACTGGGAAAAGCGCTACATCACCCTCGGCCCCGTCGCGACCTTGCTCGGCCTGGCCTTCAAGGCCCATGACCCGGACCACTTGTTGGGTGAAGAAGAAGACCTGGGCATCAGCCTCGCGTTGATTCCTACCGACACCCCTGGCGTGGAAATCGGCCGTCGTCACCTGCCGCTTGGCGCCGCTTTCATGAACGGCCCCAACTCCGGCAAGGATGTGTTCATCCCTCTGGAATACCTGATCGGTGGCCAGGAAATGCTCGGCAAGGGCTGGATGATGCTGATGAACTGCCTGTCGGTCGGCCGTTCGATCTCGCTGCCCGCCGTCGGCACCGGCGCCGCCAAGTTCACCAGCCTGGTGACCGGGCAATACGCCCAGGTGCGCGAACAGTTCAACGTACCGCTGTCGGCCTTCGAAGGCATCCAGGAAGCCCTGGCACGCATCGGTGGCAACGCCTGGCTGATGGACAGCGCGCGCATGCTCACCGCCAACGCCGTGGACCTGGGCGAGAAGCCGTCGGTGTTGTCGGCGATCCTCAAGTACCACCTGACCGAACGCGGCCGTGAGTGCATCAGCCACGCCATGGACGTGCACGGCGGCAAGGGCATCATCATGGGCCCCAACAACTACCTGGGCCGCAACTGGCAGGGCGCACCGATCTTCATCACCGTGGAAGGCGCCAACATCCTTTCGCGCAACCTGATGATCTTCGGCCAGGGTGCGATTCGCTGCCATCCGTTCGTACTCAAGGAAATGGCCCTGGCCGGCCGCGAAGACCATGACCAGGCGTTGAAGGAATTCGACGGCCTGCTGATGCAACACATCGGCTTTGCCGTCAGCAACGCCGCCAGCACCCTGGTGCTGAACCTGGGCTTCGGGCACTTCGAAAAAGCCCCGGGCAACCGTTTGAGCCAGGGCTACTTCCGTGCCCTGAACCGCCAGGCGGCTGCGTTTGCCCTGCTGGCCGACCTGAGCATGATGTTGCTGGGTGGCGAGCTCAAGCGCCGCGAACGCCTGTCCGCCCGCCTGGGTGATGTGCTCAGCCACATGTACTTGGCGTCGGCGGCGCTCAAGCGTTATCACGACCTGGACTCGCCGGACCATCTGGAGCCGCTGTTTGCCTGGGCCATGGAAGAAAGCCTGGGCGAATCGGAACGCGCATTGGATGAGCTGCTGAGCAACTTCCCGAACAAGGTGCTGGGCTGCCTGTTGCGGGTGATCGTGTTCCCATTCGGGCGTCGTCATACCGGGCCGTCCGACGCTCTGGATGCCGAAGTGGCAGCCGTGATCGGCCGCGCCAAAGGCGACCCGACCCTGGAAGAATTGCTGGCCGGCTGTTATCGCCCGCAATCAGCAGAAGATCCCGTGGGCGCCCTGCAACATGCCTACGACCTGCTCGGTGCCAGCCACCCCTTGCAGAAAAAACTCCACAGCGCGCTCAAAAGCGGCCAGGTCAAGCCGGCTGCCGGCGAGCATGCCATCGACGCGGCCCTGCAGGCCGGCGTGCTGCAACCGGCCGAGGCGCAAACCTTGCGCGATGCCGAGGCTGCGCGACGCAAGGTGATCGACGTGGATGATTTCAGCAAGGAAGAGCTGATGCAGGCAGAAGATAAAGTCCGCTGAGTCGAGCGGTCATATAAAAACGGGCGCGAGAGGCTTATACTCTCGCGCCCGTTTTTGCTTTAGAGGCCTTATCTCGTGTCCAACGTCGTTGCCGATCATCTTGTCTTGCTCGACCACTTGCGCAGCATCCTGGTTGCCGTCGGCGAAGCCGAACAGGTACCCGAGGAAAGCCACTCGCTGTTCCTGGAGCGTTTCGACGAACTGCGCGCCCTGTTGCCAATCGACCCGATCGAAAGCCAGTACCTGGGCCAGGACCTGATGAGCCAGGTCATCCTGCGCTACCCGCAAATCGCCCACCTGGTGCCCCGTGACCTGCTGTGGTTCTTTGGCGGCGACTGCCTGCACTTCATGCCCGACGAAGAACTGGACCTGTACCAGGCCCTGGAAGAACGTCGCTATGAAGCCGAACAGAACGACGAACCGTTCGACTGGAACCAGGAAAAACAGCTGCTGGCGATGCCTCAGGACCAGAGCAAGCACTGACAACTATGCTCGTTCCTACGCTCTGCGTGGGAACCTACCCTGTGACGCTCTGCGTCACCCGTGCACAGGCATAAAGGCAGGACGCGGAGCGTCCAGGTGGCATTCCCACGCAGAGCGTGGGAACGAGCAACCGCGCTCCTACCGTCGGTGCAGCGTGGGCTCCCTGGCCATGCACTCCACCAGATAATCGATAAACACCCGCAACTTCGGCGGCAGGTAACGTGTGGGCGAATGCAGCAACCACGCCTCGCCATGGTACGACGCAATAAAATCCCACCCCGGCAACACCTGCACCAAATCTCCTGCTTCCAATGCGTGCCGCGCGGTGAAATACGGCAAGCTGGCAATCCCAACATGCTGCAACGCAGCCTCCAGTCGCACCCCGGTGTGGTTCGCCGCATACCGGCCGCGTACGCCGACCGTTACCGCCTTGCCAGCCTGGCGAAACTTCCAGCGTGAATCTCCCGGTGTCTCACCCAGATAGATGCAACTGTGCCCGAGCAGATCATGGGGATGGCTCGGTGTACCGTGCTCGGCCAGGTACTGCGGCGTCGCGCACAGCAAATGTTCGATGGGCAACAGTTGGCGCCCGACCAAACCTGGCGGTGGGCTGTCGGTGATGCGGATGCTCAAGTCGACGTTGTCGTCGATCAAATCCACATGCCTGTCTTCCAGGATCAATTGCACATCCACCTTGGGATAGCGCCGCAAAAATTCCGGCATATGCGGGTGCACCACAAATCGCCCCACCGCCTTGGGCACACTGACCCGCACCAGCCCCTCGGCTTCATGGGTAAATTGCCCACTGATTTCCATCACCGAGCGCGCCGCATTGACCATCTCCTGGCAACGCTTGAACACCTCCTCGCCGCCCTCGCTCAGGCGCAGCTTGCGCGTGGTACGTTGCAGCAGGCGCGTGGCCAGGGCTTGTTCCAGGCGCGAGATGCTGCGGCTCACCGCCGAAGGTGAAACGCTGAGTTGCCGCGCCGCTTCGGAGAAGCTGCCGGTTTCCACGACCTTGACGAAAATCGCCATTTCACCCAATAGCGGCAAAGGAAGATTGATGCTCATGACGCACAGGTCCATTGATAATTGAGCGGATTATCACCCATCTGCGCACTATTTATACTGCCCACAGAACCCTGATGCGGATGTAGATGATGACCGAGCGCCTGTTTTTTACCCACGACCACCTGACGGCCGAGCTGGAAGTGCTCAGTTGCACCCCGTACGAAGAGCAATTCGCCGTGATTGTGCAGTCGACCATTTTCCATCCCCAAGGCGGAGGCCAGCCGTCCGACACCGGCTGGCTCGGCGACAGCCAGGTGCTGCGAGTCATGCAGGAAGCCGAACAGGTGGTGCACTACGTCGACCGACCTCTGGAGCCCGGCCTCGTCGTTGCACGAGTCGACGCACAGCGGCGCGCCTTGCATACGCGTCTGCATTCGGCGGGGCACTTGATTGGCAATGCCGGCGAACGCCTGGGCTGGATGCCGATCAAGGCCCACCATTGGCCCGGCGAAGGCAAGATCACTTTTATCCGTGGCGAGACCGCGCAAGACATGGATGCGCAGGCGCTCCAGCAGTGGGTCAACACATGGATCGCCGCCGACTATTCCCGCCATATGACGCTGGAAGACGGCACCCGCGAAGTCGGCTTCGGCGAATTACCGACGTACGCCTGTGGCGGCACTCATGTTCAAGCGTTGAGCGAACTGGGCCAGGTAACGATCTTGGCGTTGTCGGAGAAAAAAGGCGCGCTCTCGGTGCGCTACAGCCTCGCTGATACCCTGACACTGTAGGAGCGAGCTTGCTCGCGAAGACCGTTAACGATAACGCGGGATACCTGATTCCCATCGGCGCCCTTTCGTTTTTCGCGAGCAAGCTCGCTCCTACAGGGCCACGCTCGGCTGGCCCGATTCATTGATGAACGACTTCAACGTCGACACCGTCGCCGCCGGGTCACGCGGATCACTGATCGCCCGAAAATTCGTCAACATGGTGTTGGTCGCCAACTCCACCGACACGTACCCGCGCTGGCGGCTGTCGAAGAACTTCACATGGGGGTTGAGCGGCATGATTTTCATGAACGCGTCATAGGGCGGGCCATCTGAGGTGACCGACGAGCCGACGAACTCGGTGGCGACCACCGCCGAGTCTGGCCTGTAGGCGTCGGCATGCAGGTCGGTGGCCCAGAACGAATGAATATCCCCTCCCCAGAACACCGGGTTCTTCACGCGATTGCGCACGATCGACGCCAGCATCCGTGAGCGGTTCGCCATGTAGCCATCCCAGCCATCGGTCCAGCGGCCAAGCTTATGGTCGGTGAGGTCACGCTGCATCAGCGGCGCCACCAGCAGGTCTTGTGCGATCACATTCCACTGCGCTCCAGACTGGGCAAAGCCCTGGTCCAGCCAGGCTTCCTGCTGCCAGCCGAGCAACGTGCGGCCAGGGTCACGCAGGTCGCTGCAAGGGGTGGTGACAATATGCCCTTGGTGGCTACCATTGGCCGCGATGCAGGGTTGCTCGGAACGGTACTGGCGACCGTCGAGCACATGAAAACGCGCGAGCCGCCCATAGTCCAGGCGCCGGTAGATGCGCATGTCCGGCCCCTTCGGCACGCTGCTGGCACGCAGGGGCATGTGTTCATAAAACGCCTGGTACGCCGCGGCCCGTTGCTTGAGAAACTGCGCCACCGCCACCTTCGGGTCCTGGGACCAGCGGTTGGCGTAGTCATTCTGTACTTCGTGATCGTCCCAGGTTACGACGCTGGGAGCCGCGGCGTGCAGGGCCTGCAGGTCTGGATCAGTCTTGTAGAGTGCGTAGCGGTTGCGGTAATCACTCAGGCTTTGCGCGTTGCCGCTGCCGTGAGAACGAAACACCTTGCCCGACTCCGCCGCATAGGAGCTGTCGTAGATGTAATCACCGAGGAAAAACACCAGGTCCGGGTGCTCGGCGGCAAGGTGTCGGTAGGCGCTGAAGTAACCGCGCTCCCAATGCGAGCAGGACACAAACCCCAGCCGGGCCGAGGCCATGGCCTGCAGCGGCGGCATCGTGCGCGACTGGCCCACCGGGCTCTGCGCACCGAGCCCTTCAAACTGGTACCAATACGGCCGATCTGCCGCCAGCCCCGCCACCTCGACATGCACCGCGTGAGCGAAACGCGGCGTCGCCAGTACTTCGCCCTGCTTCACAATGCGCGTCATCGCCGCATCGCTGGCCACCCGCCAACGCACCGGCACCGAGCGACTCAAGCCGCCACGGCCATCCGCGGCGTTGAATAACGGCGCCAGGCGCGTCCAGATCACAAAGCCATCTGGCAACGGGTCGCCGGAAGCCACGCCGAGGGTGAACGGATAATCCACCCCGGCACTGCGCTCAAACGGGCTGAGAATCGAAAACGCGGTAGCGACCGCCAGCCCGCCAAGGACCCGGCGCCGGCCGTGGTCCACTTCGCGACTCACGAACAGCGCTCCCAGTCGTCGCGCACGGTGGCAAACCCGAGCATGTCCTCATACACGCCGTTCTTTAAAAACGCCTGGCGCATGCAACCCTCATAACGCAGGCCGATCTTTTCCATGACCCGCGCCGACTCCTTGTTGCTCACGAAACACTGGCTGCCCACGCGCTGCAACCCTAGCGCCTCGAAGCCGAAGTCCATCACCGCGCTCGCCGCTTCAGCCGCATACCCCTGGTTACGGCAGTGCGCCGCCACCCAGCCACCCAAGTGCCCATAGTGATGGCGAGCATTGATGCGCAGGCTGACCATGCCGACCAATTCGTCGGTGCCGCGCACATGCATCCCCAGGTTCAGCAGCTCACCGGTGCGGTACTTGTCAGCGATCCCCGCAATAAAATCCTGCGCGGTTTCCAAGGTGTAGGGCGATGGAATGTTCGCCGTGTTGTCGGCAATTTTCGGCCCGTTGGCAAGCGTGAAAAGCACCTGCGCCTGATGCATTTGCAGGGTGCGCAACAGCAGTCGCGGGGTCGTCAATTGAGGCAATGCAGTAGGCATGGAGGCCGGCTCTCAAGATAAATTTCTCAAGCATGGATGCCCCGAGTGTCAGTTTCATTACGCCCGAAAACTGACCGGTAAGTTTTCTGAAAGACGCGTCCTAGAGCCTCTAAACGGTCAATTAAAGTTAACCAATCGGTCATTTTTGGCTGTTAGCGTTTTGCCCCTAATTCAATGACGGGGTAACGGAATGAGAACCTGGGACGAACCCAAGAAACGCAAGGCGCACATCGAGCTGATCCCGATGATCGACGTGATGATGTTCCTGCTGGTGTTTTTCGTACTGGTGAGCCTGAACGTGATTCCCGCGCTCGGCATGAAGACCCAATTGCCCAGCGCCAGCAGTTCGCAGCAGCTCAAGCCGCAAAACAAATTCATCCTCACCCTGGGCCTGGAAGGCCAGTTGCAACTGGACGGCAAGGACCTGACGGTGGAGGCCCTGGTGCCGGCGCTGAAGGCGGCCGAAAAGCCCGATACCAAGTCGACGATCATCGTCAACAGCGACAAAGGCGTGGAGGTTTCGCGCCTGGTGGAAGTGATGGACACCCTGCGCCTGGGTGGCTTCACCTCCGTGTCCATCGCCACGCGTAAGTCCTGATCATGTACGTTCTGTTTCGTGCGCGTCAGCTGCTGGGCAGTGTTCCGGCCCTGATCGCCCTGGTGCTGATTGCACTGGGTATCCAGTCCCAGACGTTGAAGGTCGAGCCGGTGTATGACGAGTCGGCGGTCGAATTGGCCTTGGTTGAGCCGGAACCGGAAGTCATACCGGAACCGGTGGTGGAGCAAGAACCGCCACCGCCGGTGATCGAAGAGGAAGAAGCTGAGCCTGCTCCCCCGCCGCCACCGCCCAAGCCGCTGCCAAAACCCGAACCCAAGCCCAAGCCAAAACCTGTGCCCAAGCCTGCGCCCGTGGTCGCCAAGCCTGCGCCAACGCCGCCACCGGTGGCCGCCAAACCAGCCCCGGCCCCGGTGGCCCAAGCGGCACCGACACCCGCCCCACCGGCGCCACCGAAGGTCGATGGCCAGGCCCTGGAAAGCGGTTACCTCAAAGGCTTGCGCAACGAACTGGACACCTACAAGCAGTACCCCACCGGGCGCCAGGCGTCCCTCGAACGCCCGAGCGGCGAGGTGGTGGTGTGGCTGTTGGTAGACCGTCAGGGCCGCGTCCTCGACTCAGGTTTACAAACCCAGGCCTCGAGCATGTTGCTCAACCGGGCAGCCACCAACAGCTTGCGTCGCATCAAGCAAGTCAAACCGTTCCCCGAGCAAGCCTTCGGGGGGCGAAATGAGCAGCGCTTCACCGCCACCTTCAACTACAGCGTGCAATAAGCACCCGACACCAGGACGACAGTGATGAAGTTCACCCGTATTCATCTGGCACTTGTGGCCGCGACCAGCATGAGCCAGGGACTGGTCATGGCAGAGACCAGCGACAGTGATGTCGGCACCATTGGGGTACAAGGCAAGGCGACCGCCGGGGGCGGTTACATGGTGCCGGAGGAAAGCATCAAGGGCCGCTCCACGGTGACCAAGGAAGCACTGGATAAACAGGCGGCCACCGGCAATGCCATCGACAAACTCAAGTACACCCCAGGCTTGAACATCTCCAGTGAAGACAACACCGGCCTGTCGGGCTTTCGCTTCACCATGCGCGGCATGAACTCCGACCAGGTGGGCATGTCGGTGGACGGCATGCCGATCAACGACTCCGGCAACTACGCGCTGTATTCCAACCTGCTGGGCGACCCGGAAAACATCGACCAGATCTTCGTCACCCAGGGCGCTTCGGAATCCGACGGCCCGCACATTGGTTCCAGCGGCGGCAACATTGGCATCGTGACCATTCGCCCGACCAAGGAAACCGGCGCCTTCGTCAAACAGGTCGTCGGCAGCAATGCCACGCGCAAGACTTTTGCCCGCCTCAATACCGGCGAAATCAACGGCCTGAGCAACTGGCTGTCGGTGTCCCATACCGAAGGTGAGATGTGGCGCGGTTCGGGCGCGGTACGCGCGGACAAGGTGGAGTGGAACAGCTTTTTCGACGCTGGCAATGGCAACACCGCCAACCTGATCCTCAAGTACCACGAGCAGGACAACAACAGTTACAGCCAGTTGACCAAGGCGCAGTTCCAGCAATATGGCCGCAAGTACGACCCTTATCCGGCAACACCCAGCGTGGGCAGCAACGGCAAGTACAACAGCTATTACGCCCTGGCGCAGAACCCGTTCCAGACGTTCACCGCCGTGCTCAACACCCAGTTCAAACTGGCCGATAACCTCGCACTGTCGGTGATCCCGTATTACTACTGGGGCAATGGCAGCGGCGTCGGTTCATCCAGCTATGCCCTCAACCGTGGCTCCAACCAGGGCGGTGTGTTCGACCTCGGCAACCTGCCCACGGCCGCCCAATACAACGCCGACGGCACACCCAACAGCGGCGTGTACTACCGCCCTTCACGCACGCAAACCTGGCGTCCGGGTATCACCACCAAGCTGACCTGGGACCTTGGCGACCACAGCCTGCAATTCGGTTACTGGTACGAGCGCGCACGCCAGAGCCAGACCCAGCCGTTCATTCCGCTCAAGAGCAACGGCAAGCCGGTGGACACCTGGCCAGATTCCAACAGCGCCATCGTCGATGCCAACGGCAACACCGTGCAGGGTCGCGACCGCTTCACCGTGACGCCTGCGCAAAAGGTCTGGGCCCAGGACACCTGGTACATCAACCCGGACTGGACCTTCATCGCAGGCCTGGCCTACATGAACGTCGAGCGTGAAGGCACCAACCACGGCAGCCTCAACGAACGCCCGGAAAAAAGTAACCAGACCTACAACAAACTGCTGCCCAACGCCGGCCTCAAATACCAGCTGGACGAGCGTGACCAGTTGTTCTACAGCCTGTCGCGCAACATGCGGGTACCGCAGAACTACGTGCTCTACGACAAAGGCGCCGGCTCGATCGACGCCGAACCGGAAACCAGCTGGAACCATGAACTGGGCTGGCGCTACAGCGGCGACGACATGAACCTGGCCGCCACCCTGTTCTACATGGACTTCAAGAACCGCCAGGTTTCGTCCCGGGACATCAACGGTGACTTTGCCGACATCAACGCCGGCTCCGTGGTCAACAAAGGCCTGGAGCTGGAGTGGAGCGGCCAGTTGCCCCACCACTTCAATTACTACACCTCCTACACCTACACCAAGGCCGAGCAGCAGGATGACCTGACCGTCTACAACGCCGGCAAACCCATCGTGCTGCCCACCAGTGGCAAGCAGTTCGCCAACGTGCCCAAGAACATGCTGGCGGCCAACATCGGGTATGACGATGGGCGCTTCTACGGCACCTTCGGTGGCAAGTACACCAGCAAGCTCTACGGCGACCTGACCAACGACGAGGCGATTTCCGGTCGCACCGTGTTCAACCTCGGCGCCGGTATTTACCTGCCGGTGGACAAGAAAGTGGTCAAGGACGCGACCCTGCGCCTGAACGTCGACAACCTGTTCGACAAGAAATACCTGGACGGCGTGTACACCACCAAGACCAACGCGGCCAGCTACAGCGGTTTCCGCGATGGCGACCCCGCGTACATCGTCGGCCTGGACCGTACCGTCACGGTTTCGCTGGAAGCGAATTTCTAAGACTCACCCCAAGAGGAACACCATCATGGATATGAACCTGCTCCACGACGTCACTTTCTATGTGATGTACGCGGCGATGGCCATTGCGATCTTCATCGCCATCGAACGCGGCATCTACTTCGCCTACGTACGCCGCCAGGCACGCGCATTGATCGACGCCCTGGGCGCCAATGTGCACGGCGAGCGTGACCTGCCGGACAACCTGACCCGTCGCGACAGCCTGCCGCTGAACATGATCTTGCCGGTGCTGGCCCAGAAGGCGACCCACGGTTCGCGCAAGGACCTGGACGACGAAATCGATACCCAATACCTGAAGACCCGCGCCCCACTGGCCCGCAGCCTGTGGATCATCGAGACCATCACCACCGCCGCCCCACTGCTGGGCCTGCTGGGCACCATTCTCGGCATCATCGACACCTTCAAGGCGCTGGCCACCGCGGGCGTATCGGACCCAGGGCAGATTTCCGGTGGTATCGGGACGGCCTTGTTTGCCACGGGATTAGGTATCGCCATCGCGCTTTTTTGCGTGGTGTTCCACAACTTCTTCCAGGACAGCCTGGAGCGCATCAACGACCAGTTGAAGATCCTGTTGATCCGCGCCGCCACCGGCGCCCGCGCACAGGATGAAGTGACTCATCGCGTGCCCACCCCGCTGCACAGCCGCACAGCCTGACCTGCAGGGCGGGCGCCTTGGGCGCTCGCCTTTACCTTTGGTGCGATGAGACGCTTATGTCCCTTTCGATAAAGTTGCGTATTGCCGGCCTGACCGGCTTGCTCCTCAGTCCGCTGGCCCAGGCGGACTTTTCCATTCCAGGTTTTGAATTGGTGCATACCGTGCCTGTGGACACCGCCCTGGGCACCGACGATTTGCGCCAGCCCGGCCCGGTATGGATCGAGCTGTTCGACGGCGCCAAAAGCCACATTGATATCGGCCAGTTCTACGCCGCGGACCACCCTGGCTCGGTGATGAACAGCGTGCTTGAACACCTGGAAGCCGCCGGCAAACGCGGCGTGAAGATTCGTTTCCTGCTCGAAGAAAAAGGCATCAAGCTGTCGGATGCCGCCACCCTGGAACGCTTGCGCGCCATTCCCAACCTGACCTTGCGCGTGCTGCCCTACGGGCAACTGAGCGGCGGCATCATCCACGCCAAGTACCTGCTGGTGGATGGCAAGCAGGCGTTTGTCGGCAGTCAGAATTTCGACTGGCGCGCCTTGGAACATATCCACGAAACCGGGCTGCGGATCACTGACGAAACGGTGGTGGGCCAGGTGCAGGCGATCTTCGAGCAAGACTGGCAAGCCCAGGCAGCGCTGGAGGGTAAACAACCGGTGCCGCTACCCGCCAGCGGCCCGGCACCCGCACGTACCGGCAACTACCTGGTGGCCAGCCCGCAACGCTACAACCCGCCCGGCGTGGGCGACTCACAGCTGGAACTGCCGCGCCTGCTGGGCGAAGCCCAAAAAGAGGTGCGCGTGCAATTGCTCGACTACGCGCCGCTGTCCTACGGACCGGATCGAACCCGGCCGTACTACGCGGTGATCGACAACGCCGTGCGCGCCGCCGCAGCCCGTGGCGTGTCGATCAAACTGATGGTGTCCAACTGGAATACCGACCCGCTGGAACTGCCCTATCTCAAGAGCCTGGTGGTGCTGCCCAATATTGAGATCAAGATCGTCACCCTGCCCGAAGCCAAGCAAGGCTTTATCCCTTATGCGCGGGTGATACACAGCAAAACCATGGAGATCGACGGGCAAGTGGCGTGGGTCGGCACCAGCAATTGGTTGGGCGGCTACCTGGATAATTCGCGCAATCTGGAGGTGGTGATGCGCAGTGAGGCGATGGCCAGGCGTGTAGGCCAGTTGCATGAACAACTGTGGGATGGGCCTTACGCTAGAGCCTTGAGCGTGACGCAAGAGTATCCCGCGCCCCACCCTGGCCAGCATTGACCTTGGGCACCTGAGTAATGGTAGTGTGTGGAAATGTTTCTGTCTCTTCCGTCAGAAATCTCCTACTCACTACCTGCAAAGGAATGCCTTCAACCATGCACTTTCCACTTAAGCAATTGGCGGTTGCCACCCTGTTCGCCGCCAGCCTTTCGGCCGTCGCCACGCCCGCATTCGCCAACATCAGCGCGGACCAGAGCACGGCAATCCTGAAGCAGTTCAACGAGACCTCGGTTACCGATTTCCGCGGTTTCCTCGGCACTCTGGCCCAGGGCGAGCTGGGCAAAGCGGCCGACACCGGCCCGGCTATCAGCGCGTTTGTGGGCAACAAACCCCTGAGCGCCGAGCAACAGAACGAGATCAATCGCCTGCTGGGCATTTACACCCGCGTTAAATATGGCAAAGCCGCGCTCGAAACCTTGCGTGAATTAGTGGAAGTCCCGACGTTCAACGTAGACGGTCTGCCACAGTACAAAAACCCGGAATTCCTCAAGATTGCCGCAAAGATCGAGGCCCTGGCCAAGTCCTTCAACCTGAACTTCCGTAACGTCGACAACCGCGTGTACGAAATTTCCCTGGAAGGCAGCGGTGATGAAGTCGTGGGTGTGCACGCCCATGCCGATGTGGTGCCCGTTACCCCGGAAAACTGGGTGCTGCAAGACGGTACCAAACTCGACCCGTTCAAGGTCACGCTGATTGGCGACCGCATGTATGGCCGCGGTACCGAGGATGACAAGAACGGCATCGTGGTGGCGATGTACGCCATGAAAGTGATCAAGGAAGAAAAACTGCCACTGGCGCGCACGTTCAAACTGCTGGTAGACACCACTGAAGAAACCGCCGGTGATGCCATTCCTTACTACTTCGAACGCAACCCCGTGCCGCAATACAACCTGGCGCTGGATGGCGGTTACCCGGTGGTGATCGCCGAAAAAGGCTCGGGTACCGTGATGGCCACCTTCCCGGTGCGCAAGGGCGAAGGCAAAGGCGCAGAAATCATCGCGATGACCGGCGGCAAGGCGAACAACCAGATTCCATCGGCCTCGGTGGCCACGCTGGTCAGCGACACCCCCGCCGAACTGGCCGCCAGCCTGCAACAGGCCGGTGCCGACTATGCCAAGCGCAACGGTGGCGACTTCCAAGTGACGGCCAAGGTCGATGGCAAGGATGTCAAACTCACGGTTACCGGCGTATCCGCTCACTCTTCCGAGCCTGAAACCGGGGTCAACCCGGTGGCGCGCATGCTGGACCTGATCCACAGCCTCGACGGCAAGGTCGCCCTCCAGCACAACCACATCACCGATGCCGCGCGCTATGCCGCCGACAACTGGGGCCTGGATTACCTGGGCGGCAAATTGGGTGTGGGCTACGCGGATGATTTCATGGGGCCGTTGACCGCCTCGCTGACGTTTGTGGGGCAGGATGACAAAGCCTTCAAACTGGCCGTGAACCTGCGCGCACCGAAAGGTAAAACCCCGGAGGCGCTCAAGGCGCAAATCGAGCAGAAGCTGAACGCCTGGGACAAGAACGCCAAGGTCAACGTGAGCTTCACTTACTCGCTGGACACGCCGATGTACCGCAACCCTGAAGGCGAATGGGTAAAAGCCTTGCTGGCAGTGGCCACTGAAAACCTGGGCATGGCGCACAAATTCGGCACCTCGGCCGGCGCAACCTCGGTGCACGACCTGCCCAACGGCGTTCAATTCGGCCTGGCTCGCCCGGAAGAGAAGTACACCGGGCACACCGACAGCGAATTCAAAACCGTCGACCAGTTCCTGCTGGACCTGCAGATCGTCACCGAAATGATGGGCCGCGTCGGGCAATTGCCGAAGCTCTGACCCATCTGGTACCCAAGCGAGGCTGCGAAGGCAGCGGCACAGGCACCCTCTTCAGCGCCTGAACCTCCGCTTTCGCAGCCTCGATGAAGCTCGACAGCTCCCACAGGGGATCGGCGGCGCTGGGTTGATCTCGGTTCACAGGGCTATCGCGCCAAATACAACTCCCGACAACAACACCGCCCAAATGTGGGAGCTGTCGAGCCCCGGCGAGGCTGCGATGGCGGCGGTACAGGCAATATCTTCAGCGCCTGAACCACCGCTTTCGCAGCCTCGATGAAGCTCGACAGCTCCCACAGGGGATCGGCGGCGCTGGGTTGATCTCGATTCGCAGGGCTATCGCGCCGAATACAACTTCCGACAACAACACCGCCCCAATGTGGGAGCTGTCGAGCCCCGGCGAGGCTGCGATGGCGGCGGTACAGGCAATATCTTCAGCGCCTGAACCACCGCTTTCGCAGCCTCGCTAAAGCTCGACAGCTCCTACAGGGGATCGGCGGCGCTGGGTTGATCTCGGTTCACAGGGCTATCTCGCCGAATACAACTTCCGACAACAACACCGCCCAAATGTGGGAGCTGTCGAGCCCCAGCGAGGCTGCGATGGCGGCGGTACAGGCAAAATCTTCAGCGCCTGAGCCACCGCTTTCGCAGCCTCGCTAAAGCTCGACAGCTCCTACAGGGGATCGGCGGTGTGGGTGAGATCTCGCTTTGCAGGGGCCATCGCGTCAAACACAACTCGGCAACAATGACAGCTCTTTAGCCTTGCAACATCAGCATGTCTTCAAAGAACCCACCCACCGGCTCAGTGGGATGGCACAGCTGGATCTCCAATACCCAGGCCATTTCACTCGGTGGGATCTCCAGGTCAGCCAACTCCTTGCTTTCGAACAATGCATGGGGAAAATCCGCAAGGCGGTGCCCCGCCAGGTTGCGCGCCAGCCTCCAGCCCTTTGACGCAGCGCTGTGCTCGGCGAAGTCGTAGAGCTCACGCCCGGTCAGACCACGCAGCCACGCCTGGCGTGTTTCATCGAAGACTTCATGCAAGGCCGTCGTACAGGCCTGGTGCAACGGCCCATCGCCAAACACAAACGTATCGCCATAGTCGCCTTCGTAGCCATCCCACACCGGGCCAAGATCGACCACGGCAATGTCATTAGCGCGCAACCTGCGCTGACGATCAATACCCTCGCGCGGAGGGCGAACAGTGTCGGCGCCAAAACGAATGTAGGTCGGATGCCAAGTGTGCGAAGCGCCCATGGCCTGCAGTTGCCTCGCGGCCATCTCAAGGGCCTCGCCGGTGGTCATGCCGACTTTCAACTGGCTGGCAATCGCCGCCAGGGCACGTATGGATTTTTCCCGCGCAGCCAGCATGCCGTCCAAGGAATAACGCGGGCCGACTTTCTCCCACACCGGGTCAAACGATAGGGAGACTGCTCCAGCACTTGACCGACCACTGGCGACAAACGCCTCCGCGATAAACCGGTGGCTGGGCAACCCCGCTTCAAGGCAGTGGATGCGTACTTGGCCGAGCATTGCACCGTTGCCGCACGCATAGACCTGGGCCTGTTCCCACTGATGCCCATGACTCATTGCAACCTCCTGAACCCTGCCCTCGGAGGACCGCACGGGATGCCAGCGAAAACGGGGATGCTCAAGCATCAGGTGGTCGAGGAAAGCGCTGTCATAAAAGTCCGCCGATTGCGCGCCGCCCCAATACAACGTCACGTCGACATCGCGCTTGAGCGCGGTCAGCAAGATAGGCTTGATGCCCGCGTAACCAGTACCCGTAGCGAATAGCACCACGGGCGCCGCCTCATCGTCCTGCCAGGTACAGGCACCAAACGGCCCTTCCACGTGCAGACGCTCACCCACGGCGAGACCACCCAGGATACCCTCGGAAAAATACCCGCCACTCACCCGGCGAATCTGGAAGACCAAGCGCCCATCGTCCTCATCGGGCAGGTTGGCAATCGAGAAGCAGCGCGTGTCACCGTCCGCCAGGTGAAACTTGAGGTATTGGCCAGCCCGAACCGCCACTGGGGTTTCGGGCATCAATACCAACTCGATCACATCGGGGCCCAGCGCATGCTTGCTGTGAACCTGCGCCGACACTACCAGCGCGGGCGTATCCAGCGACCAGCCGGGAATATGCAGGCGCATGTCGCCACAGGCGTGGCTCTGGCATAACAACATCTCATTGGCTGCCAAAGGATAAGAAGGCTGCGACGCACCCGGCACCAGGCGTTTGGCCCGGTACGCACCTTCGGCGACCACCACCTTGCACGAACCGCAGGCGCCACGGCGGCAGGAGAACGGCACGGCCAGGCCACTGGCGAGCATGGCGTCGAGCAACAATTCGTCACCAGCCTCAAAGGTTTTCCCCGAGGGCGACAGTTCGATGACATGACGTGTATTCATAACAACCTCGGGCTAAGTAAGGCTTGATTGTTGCGCTAGACTAGGCCCATTAAAACCTCCAGATTTGGATACTTCAGATGGTCCAGATGCGTAAATGGCGTCCACTGCTCCGGCTTGAAGAAGGTGCAAGCCAGGCGACTTACCGCAAGATCGCCGAAGGCTTGGTCAATGCCATCCTCGAAGGCCGCCTGCCGCCCGGGACGTTACTGCCGGGCACGCGGGAAATGGCACACTTGCTCGACGTCAACCGCAAGACGGTGATCCTGGCCTACGAAGAAGCCATGACCAAGGGCTGGCTGACCAGCGAGCCGCGCCGTGGCACCTTCGTCAATGTAAAGCTGACACTCAAACACCTGCCCAGCGTTACGCAACCGTCATTCGCGCCGCCGTTACTGGAGCAACCGCTGGTACCCTATTTCACCCATAATGCCCAAGTGGTCGCTCTACAGCATCGGCGCGATGCGCTGTTTTTCGACAACGGCACCAGCGACCACCGCCTGCTGCCCCAGGCAGTTCTGCACCGTTACTATCGCCATGCACTGCGCAACAGCTTTGTCTCCAATACCGTGCGCTACGGCAGCGAAGGCACCGGCTATCACTTGCGCTGCGCCCTGGCCGAAATGCTGCGCAACAACCGTGGGCTGACGGTCACTGCCGAAAATATCTGCCTGACCCAGGGCACCCAGATGTCCCTGTTCCTGAGCGCCAGCCTGCTGCTCAAGCCCGGCGACGTGGTCCTGGTGGAACGTCTGAGCTACCCACCGGCATGGGAAATTTTCCGCAAGCTCGGGGCGAAGTTGGTCACGGTCGACATTGATGATGAAGGTTGCCGCACCGACCAGATCGAGCGCTTATGCCGTGAGCACAAGGTGCGCATGATTTACCTCACGCCTCATCACCAATTCCCCACCACCGTGAGCTTGCACGCTGCACGCCGGCAGCACTTGCTGACGTTGGCCGCGCTGCATGACTTCTGCATTATCGAAGAGGACTACGACCACGAATACCATTTCAGTGGCCGCCCTTACCTGCCGCTGGCCAGTGACCGCGCCCAACGCCATGTGCTCTACATCGGCTCGTTGTCCAAGGTGCTGGGCTCGACGTTCCGCTGCAGCTATATCGTGGCGCCCACCTCTGTGATTGAAGCCCTGCAACGCAATGCCGCGCTGATGCTGGGCGATACCGACGCGGTCGCTCAAGCCATGCTGGCAGACCTGATCAATGAGGGGGAGTTGAAGAAGCATTTGCGCCGCGTGTCGAAAGAATATCGGGCGCGCCGCACGGTATTGCAAGATTGCCTGGATCAGGCGTTTGGTGCTCGCATACAAGTGCGCGAGCCCGAGGGTGGTTTGGCGCTATGGGTACGTTTCGAGGAAGAAATAGACGTCGATAAGTTGGCAAGCGCTGGACTGGACCACGGCGTTGTGGTGCGCAGTGGTCGTCAGTTTTCCCCCAACGACCAACCGGTAAACGCGCTGCGCCTGGGCTTTGCCTCCCTCGACCGGGACGAAATCCAGCAAGCCACTCAGCGCCTGGCCCGGGCGATGAACGCCATGGGCAGGCGCTGAAAAACTTACCCTGCGGCCCCTAGAAATGGCAGCGCCAGGTACAACTTGATCACCACCGCGTTAGCGATATCGATGAAGAACGCGCCCACCATCGGCACCACCAGAAACGCGATCTGCGAAGGCCCGAAGCGCTGCGTCACCGCCTGCATATTGGCAATCGCCGTAGGCGTGGCGCCTAGCCCGAAGCCGCAATGGCCTGCCGCCAGCACCGCCGCATCGTAGTTGCGGCCCATCACCCGGAACGTCACGAAAATCGCGAACAGCGCCATCAGCAATGCCTGTGCGGCCAGCAGAACGACAATGGGCAAAGCCAGTGCCGCCAAGTCCCAGAGCTTGAGTGACATCAGCGCCATCGCCAGGAACAACGACAAACTGACATTGCCCAGCACCGAGACTTCGCGTTCGAACACCTGATGCCAGCCGAGCATCGACAGCCCATTGCGCAGCACCACACCGACGAACAATACGCACACGAACGTCGGCAGTTCGAAAGCGGTGCCTTGGATGGCGGCATTCAACAAGTTGCCGCCCTGCAGGCTGATCGCCACCAGCGCCAGGGTCTCGATAAACGAAAACGCGGTGATCAGGCGCTCTTCGTTCGGTTGCTCGAACCCCTTGGCCAGGCTCGATTGCGGTTGCCCAATACCTGGAACCTCGACCCGCTTGATCAGAAAACGCGCCACGGGCCCGCCGATCAGTCCACCGAGCACCAGGCCAAAGGTCGCCGAGGCAATCGCTAATTCAGACGCAGACGCCACGCCATACTGCTCACTGAACACCGCGCCCCAAGCCGCACCGGTGCCATGCCCACCGGACAAGGTCACCGAGCCCGCAAGCAGGCCCATCAATGGGTCAAGCCCGAGCGCCGAGGCCAGCGCGATACCCATGGCGTTTTGCACCACCAGCAAGCCCGTTACCACCAGCAGAAACACCGCCAGGATCCGCCCGCCTTTCTTCAGGCTGGCAAAATCGGCGTTCAAACCGATAGTGGCAAAGAACGCCAGCATCAACGGGGTTTGCAATGAAGGATCGAAGCGTACTTCGATATCGGCAAACGCGCGCAACGCCAGGAGCAGCATGGCGACCAACAGGCCACCGGCTACTGGTTCCGGAATGTTGTAGGTACGTAAGAAGCCGATGCGAGCCACAAGCCCGCGCCCCAGCAATAGCACCAGTGAAGCGGCAACGAGGGTTGAATAGAAATCGAGTTGAAGCATCCGGTCAGTTCTCTGAAGTGGACAAGGAGAATGGGTGGCCAGAGTAGAGAGCACAGGGCGAAAAGGTATCGCCCCCACAAAAAACACAGACTTTCCCTACAAGCCTCACAATAATAACCTACAACCGCCTGCACCTCGCCCCTCCAGAGATAAGCAGAGTAGACTTACCGACGACGCCTTCGCAGCAGAGGCCAGTTGGAGGCGATCTCCCCCGGCTCAGCGTCACGCCCTGCGATTCGCACCAGGTCTGGAAACTCAAGCAACAGGGCACGATTGCCCCGGCCAATGTGCTCCATCACGGCCAGGGTAATGTTTTCACGCACCATGCCCGTCGAAACGTAATACATGGCCCAGGCTTGCTCTGGCGTACAGAGGCCGATCTGTTCTTCAATCTCTTTGTAGGCCTTGTAGTCGTCCGACTCTAAATAACGCTGATCACGACCCTGGCGCATGCTGTCTCCCTCCCCGACCCCGTCACGTACCGCTTTTGACCTTGGTCCAGACCCGTGTGCGAATGCGCTCCGCCTTCAGCGGCAAGGGCTCAAGCGGAACCAGTGTGGCCATGGTCTTTTTATCGGGATAAATCCAAGGGTTATCCCGCAACTTTTGCTCGACGAACTCAGTGGCATCTTTGTTGGCGTTGGGATAGAGCATGTAGTTGGACGTCTTGGCTATCACCTGCGGCTGCAGCATGTAGTTGATGAACGCCAGAGCGGCCTTTGGGTGGCGAGCATCCTTGAGCAACACCCAGTTTTCAGACCAGACCAAGGCGCCTTCGCGCGGCAGGCTGTAGGCAATCTTGCGGCCGCTGTTGGACTTTTCATTAATCGCCTGAGCGGCCAGCGCACCATTGGCCCAGCCGACGACTGCACAGATATTGCCGTCCGCCAGGTCGGCGTCGATTCTGGACGAGTCGAAATAGAGCACATAGGGACGGATTTTCAACAGCAGCGCCTGGGCCTTCTGGTAATCCTCTGGATCGGTACTGTTACTGGGCAACCCCAGGTAGTGCAAGGCGATCGAAATGATTTCGCTGGGGGAGTCGAGCATGGCTACGCCACAAGACTTGAGCTTGCTGATGTTTTCTTCTTTGAAGATCAGGTCCCAACTATCCACCGGGGCGTCATCGCCCAGCGCCGCCTTGACTTTATCCACGTCGTAGCCAATGCCAGTGGTACCCCAGACATAGGGCACGGCGTAGCGATTGCCTGGGTCATTGACCGCCAGCAGGGAGAGGATGTCAGGGTCGGTGTGCGAAAGGTTACTCAACTGCGCGCGATCCAGCGGCTGCAGCACCCCAGCCTTGATCAAGCCGGGTAATACATTGGAGGTGGCCACGACCAGGTCATAGCCGGTGCGCCCAGCCATGACCTTGCTCTGCATGATTTCGGCGCTGTCGAAAGCATCCATATGCAGCTTGATGCCGGTCTCCTGCTGGAATTGCCTGGGCGTCTGCGGTTCAAGAAACCCGAACCAGTTATACAGATACACCGAAGATTCAGCGGCGGCTGCGGGCGTGCTGGTTGCAGCCCCCAGGAGCGAAGCTAAAAAAATAGCTCGCAAGTGTGCTCGACTCATATGACTATCCCTGTCCACACGACACGCCTTCATGGCTATCGTAAGCTCGGGGTGAATATACCGAGCATCAACGAATAGTAAATACCTACAAGTACTTAGCTCTGGCCTGCAAAGCCCTAACCCTAAAGGGGTAGAACATGTCGCTTGACCTTCATAGCCTGGCTTGGCACCGATCGGTTGGAAAACTGATCATGCAGCTCAATCGCCCGGAGTTCTGGAGTTCGTTGATTCGCGTATTGAATGAATATGTGCAGATAGACAATTGGGTGGTGCTGGTTTTTGGCGACCACGCGGTGCGCGTGATCAGCCTGCCCGAAGTAGCAGACAGCGAAGAAATCGACGCCTTTATTCACCGCTATGTGAAAGGCCTGTATCTGCTGGACCCGTTCTATATCGCTGATCGAGAAAACCCACAGAGCGGGTTCTTCCATCTGCTCGATATTGCGCCGGAACACTTCCGGGAAACCGAGTACTACCAACAATATTTCGCGCAATACATCTCGGTCGATGAGGCGCAATACAATGTACGGCTCGATGCTGGCACAACGCTGTGCATGTCGTTTGGCAGCAACCTGCGATTCACCCAGGCGCAGATAACAGTATTGGACCTGATCAAGCCGTGGGTGACGGCATTGATGCATCAACGCATGTTTTTTGAAACTGACCCGACGAAAAACCTCGCCGAGCCGGCCCCATGGGCCGAGGCACTTACTCAGTTGGAAACACAAGTAACGGCACGTGAAAAGGACGTGCTCAAGTTACTCCTCAGTGGGTTCTCCAACAAAGAGATCGCCGGCAAGCTGTCGCTGTCGACAGAAACCATCAAGGTCCACCGCCGCAACATCTACAGCAAGCTGAATATCAAATCTCAGTCCGAACTGTTTGCGCGTTTTTTCATGCCACGGCAAGAGATCCCTTCGACGCTTTGAACGGGGTGGTGCGCTGGCGAAGTAAATTGCGCACAAACAAAAACGCCGATCATCACTGATCGGCGTTTTCGTTAAATATGGAGCGGGAAACGAGACTCGAACTCGCGACCCCGACCTTGGCAAGGTCGTGCTCTACCAACTGAGCTATTCCCGCAAATGGCGTCCCCTAGGGGACTCGAACCCCTGTTACCGCCGTGAAAGGGCGGTGTCCTAGGCCACTAGACGAAGGGGACACGCTACTGAAACACATGGTGTGTGTTCCAGTGCCCAGAGGCCTTGTCCGAAGACTTGGTCCTGGTTTCACTCAATGCCGCCCGAAGGCCACACTGCTTGTAAATTGGAGCGGGAAACGAGACTCGAACTCGCGACCCCGACCTTGGCAAGGTCGTGCTCTACCAACTGAGCTATTCCCGCATATGGCGTCCCCTAGGGGACTCGAACCCCTGTTACCGCCGTGAAAGGGCGGTGTCCTAGGCCACTAGACGAAGGGGACACACCTACAACATTCACTCCCTACCGCGTTTCGCTGTGTGCTTTACGCTGTAAGTGGCGCGCATTCTATGGATGGATTGAAAGGTCGTCAACCCCCAAGGATAAATTTATTTAAATCAATGACTTCGCCATGGTTTCACGGCCTTCGCGGGCATTGGCACCGTCCGAGCCTTGGCGCCTATATTCTGGCGTTCGACAAGACGCTATAGTTCACCCTGACAAATGATGGCAATGTGCATCCATTCAGGAAGCGCCTACCTATATAGAAGAAATCACCTGGGCAACTGGTCGATCGGTCCTATCCGCCGGATGACCCAGTCACTACACTCCACAGCACACCCTATTAAAGAGGTCACACCGGTGACACCACTCATGATCACCCTGCTGGTAATAGCCGGGATCGTAATACTGATCGCCATTGGCTACATGAACCACGTGGTGGAAAACAACAAGCTGGAAAAGAAGCGTACCGAGATCGAGCTTAACGATCGGCTGCGTCGCTGCGGTGAAATCACCGAGACCTTCCCCGGCCAACTGATGACCCCAGCGCTCAAGCTGTTGCTGGCTCGCCTGGAACTGAACGTCAACCAGCGCCTGTTGAACCTCAACAAGTCCAGCACACCGCTCAAGGCCCGCATCAACGAACTGAATGCGCTGATCGCCCAAGGCGAATCGATTCCGGTGCCCAACCCACCGGCCCCGATCCAGACCGAAGCCAAGGCCAAGGACGTGCGCTTTTTGCTCGAAGCCCTGCACGGCCAAGTCACCCGCGCCGCCCAGGATGGCTTCCTGCCGACCAACGAGGCCAAGCACTGGATCAAGGAAATCCGTCATATCCTGGTGCTGCTGCATATCGAGTTTTTCAACAACCTCGGCCAGCACGCCCTGCTGCAAGGCCAACCCGGCCAGGCACGCCTGGCGTTCGAGCGCGGCGTGCAGTACCTGCGCAAACAACCGGAGCCGGTGCTCTACAGCGCCCAGTTGCAACTGCTGGAGTCCCAACTGGCGCGCGCCAACTCCACAGTGCTGACCAACAGCAAGCCGGCCGAGGACGAAGTCAACGAGCTGACCGAGGGCTTGAAAGTCGTCGATGCCGACGCCGAGTGGAAGAAGAAAGCGATCTACGATTGATGGCAACGCGAACGCAATGCTCATAGCAACGAAGATCAAAGGTGGTGGCTTGCCTGCGAAGACGTCGGCCCAGCAAACATTGATGTTGACTGACACACCGCTTTCGCGAGCAAGCCCGCTCCCACAGTGGGATTGTGGGGTGTCAGGTAGGTGAGCATCGGCTGGCAGGCCTTCATCGCAGGCAAGCCAGCTCCCACAGTGAAATCATCACATGCCATCAATGTGCACCTATCCCCCCGCTCCCGACTAGCGTAAAAAAGTGCCCCTCACTCCGTGAAATTAGAGGCCTGTTATGCCTGTCGCCGTGATTGATGGACAACCGCTGCACTATATCGACCAGGGCGCCGGCCCTGTCGTGCTACTGGGTTCGAGTTACCTGTGGGCCAGCGACATGTGGGCGCCGCAGATTGAAGCGCTGTCGCAGCAATACCGCGTGATCGTCCCCGAGTTGTGGGGCCACGGTGAGTCCGGGCCGTTGCCAGCACCCACCCATTCCCTGGATGACCTCGCCCGCCAGGCCCTGGCGTTGCTGGATCATCTGAGTATCGAGCAAGCCAACCTGGTGGGCCTCTCGGTCGGCGGCATGTGGGGCGCACGCCTGGCATTGCAGGCTCCCGAGCGCATCAACAGCGTAGTGCTGATGGACACCTACCTCGGGGCCGAACCCGAAGCAACGCGCCAGTATTATTTCTCGCTGTTCAAGATGATTGAAGACGCCGGGGCGATCCCCGAACCGTTGCTGGATGTGATCGCACCGATCTTCTTCCGCCCGGGCATCGACCGCGAATCCGCGCTGTACCGGGATTTTCGCCAGTCACTGCAAGACTTCCCCAGAGAACGCTTGCTGGACAGTATCGTGCCGCTGGGCCGCCTGATCTTCAGCCGCGAAGACATCTTGGCGCACTTACCTGCATTGGACTCCGACACCACCCTGGTGATGTGCGGCGAGCAGGACAAACCCCGGCCACCCGCCGAGTCCGAGGAAATGGCCGACCTGATCGGTTGCAGCCTGATCCTGATCCCCGAAGCCGGGCATATCTCCAGCCGCGAGAACCCGGATTTCGTCAACGAGGCGCTGCTGACCTTCCTCGCCAACCACGCCTGATCGCCCCGCCCTCAGATCGCAGCGCCTACGCTGCGATCAAAGGTGGAAATGCCCCACCATCCCCTTGAGTTGCGCGCCCAACTGCGCCAACTGGATGCTCGAGGCGGCATTGCCT
The DNA here is from genome assembly GCF_016405475.1 of Pseudomonas sp. MF6767. Lineage (NCBI taxonomy): Bacteria > Pseudomonadati > Pseudomonadota > Gammaproteobacteria > Pseudomonadales > Pseudomonadaceae > Pseudomonas > Pseudomonas sp. MF6767. Next base: position 75,756 of record NZ_JAEKCY010000009.1, read on the forward strand.
TGCATGCTCAACGCCGAATGATCGGCACTCGCCCGAATACTCGTGACGCTGCGGTTGATCTCTTCGGCCACCGAGCTTTGCTCCTCGGCTGCGGCGGCGATCTGTTGGTTCATCTGCTGGATCAATGAAACAGCCGCCGCAATGCTGCCCAAGGCCCCTTCGGTTTCCAGCGCATCACTGACCGCCAGTTTCACCAACTCGCCGCTCTGCTGGATCTGCTGCACCGAGGACTGCGCCGCACTGCGCAGCGTGCTGACCAGCCGTTCGATTTCCTCGGTCGATTGCTGGGTGCGCTTGGCCAATGCCCGCACTTCATCGGCCACCACTGCAAAGCCACGCCCCTGCTCACCAGCACGCGCCGCCTCAATCGCAGCGTTCAAAGCCAACAAGTTGGTCTGTTCGGCCACGCTCTGGATCACGCTCAAGACGGTACCTATATTCTGGATTTGCGCGCTGAGGCTTTCGATACTGGCGCTGGCACTGTTGCTGGATGTGGCCAGCAACTCGATACGCTGCAGGCTCATGCGCACCACCTGCTGGCCGCTATCGACCTTGGCATCCGCGGTCTGTGCGGCTTGGGCAGCCTGCTCGGCATTGCGTGCCACATCGTGCACCGTGGCGGTCATCTGGTTCATCGCCGTAGCGACTTGCTCGGTTTCGTCCTTCTGGTTGCTGACTTCGGCAGTGGTTTGCTCGGTGACGCTGGACAATGAATGCGCGGAGCTGGCGAGCTGTTCGATCCCCGCCTGCAACCCGCTGACCATCTGGCTCAAGCTGTTGCCCATCTGCTGCATCGCCTGCATCAGCTGGCCGATTTCATCACGCCGGCTGATCTCCATGCGCCCACTCAGGTCACCCGAGGCGATCTGCTGAGCCACGGCGATCACCGCCCGCAACGGCGCAACAATCAAGCGGGTGATCACCCATGCAGCGATCAAGCCCACCAGCAGCGCCAGGGCAGATGAACCGATGATCAGCAGCGTGCTGTGCTGCAACTGCGTTTGCATGGACTGGTCTTCGGCGGCGTACGCCTGGTTGACTCGATTCACCACTTGCTCGGCGCGGTCATGCAACTGGGTGTAGACCACTTTTTCCTGGGCCAACAGCCCGGTGTATTCGCCGAGCTTGTCACTGAACGACGCGATATGCCCGGAGACTTCATTGAGCACGGTCTGGTAGCCGGGGTCCTTGACCGTGGTTTTGAGTGTCTCGACTTCAGCCAGGGCCTGGTCGGCTTGCTCGATCTTGCCCTGCCCGGCGTCGTCTGCGTCCGCCCTGCGGCTCTGATCCAGGCGCACCCGCGCTTCGTTCATGGCCTGCAACATCAGACGCGACACCTGGCTGACCTGCCCCGCCTGCTCGATAAACTCCGCGCCCTCCTTGCCTTGGCTTTCCTTGAGGCCATAGGCACCGTCGTCCGCCAGCCCGGCTTGCAGCACATCCAGGTTATTGGCCACGCTGGACACCGACCAACTGGCCATTTCCAGGGCGAGGTCCTTGGTCTGGGTCAACTCGACGAACTCATCGAATGCCTGGCGATAGGCGACCAAGGCTTGCTCAACGTCACCCATCACTCGCTCGTTGCTGGCAGACCGAGCCTTGAGACGCGTGGCCTGGGCCAGCAGCGCATCGACACTGGCATGCAGGGCATCAACGGCCTTGGGGTCGGCGTGCAACGCATAGTCCTGCTCGATCAAGCGCACCTTGAGCAGGTCGCTGTTGAGCGTCGACATCGACGTAAGGCCTTCGAAGCGCTGGCCGATGGTCTGCAGGGACCACACGCCGATGGCCGCTACCAAGGCCGTCAACAGCAGTACCAGGGTAAACCCCAAGCCGAGTTTTTTTGCCATACCGAGGTTGGCGAAACGTCGTTGCACGCCCGAAATCATTGCACTTGATCCTCTTGCAATGGCAAATGCCATAAGCCAGGTTTACAAGCAGCGAGATTCGCAACCCCGAGGCACTGAGCACAAGCCGCTGGCGCCGGAATAATGGCAAAAAGCTACATGCGCGTCGTTTTCAGAATGGTCGAGGTCGATCTTGCCGCGCCCATGGCTCGGAACAGCGTCAATGCGCGTTGATCAGCCGCGTAGGCCACATTGATGCGTAACCATTCGCTGCGCTCACCCGTGGGGCTGAACAATGCGCCGGGCGACAGCAACACACCCAGCCGCTGGGCGCAGGCTTGCAATCGCGAGGGGTCGGCCATGCCTGGTCGTGCCCACAGGAACATACCGCCCGCGGGTGCGGCAAATACCTGCCACTCTTCATCCTCCAGTACCTGCAACGTGGCGGCCATCTGCGCATTCAAGCGCTTGCGCAGGCGCTGCATCCACTTACGATAAGTGCCGTTACTCAGCAACGTCGCCACCATGGCTTCGGCAAACCGTGAAGTGCCGATGCCTGTCAGGGTCTTGAGCTGGGCCAATTGCGTAATGATCGCAGCACTGGCACACAGGTAACCCACGCGCAGGGCGCTGCTCAGGGTTTTGGAAAAGCTCGACACATAGATCACCCGATCATCATGGGCCAGCGCTGACAAGCGCGTGCAACTGGCATGCTGCAGGTCGCCGTACACATCCTCTTCGATAATCAGGAAGTCGAGTTCGCGGGCCAGCTCCAACAACCGCTCCGCCACCGGGCGGCACAGGCTGGTGCCGGTGGGGTTGTGATACAGGCTGTTGATGAACAGGCACTTGGGCCGATGGGTTTGCAGCAGCGCTTCCAATGCCGGGATATCCGGGCCGCCATGGGCACGTGGCACTTGCAGCAGCGTGACCCCCCGAAAGGCCAGTTGGCGGTAGAGATTGCCATACCCGGGTGTTTCGACCACCACCTCATCACCGGGTTTGAGCAACGTGCGTATCAGCAGGTCCTGGGCATGGCTGGCGCCATGGGTGGTCAGGATACAGTCCAGGCTGGCGGGCACGTGAATCTGCGTCAGGCGCTTGAGCAGTTGTTCGCGCAACGCCGGCAGCCCCAAGGGTGTGCTGTAGTTGAACAGGCCACCAGTGTCGGTGCGGCTCAGTTCACGGATCGCGTAGCTGATGTCATCGCTTTCGCGCCAAGTGTCGGGTAACCAACCGCAGCCCAACTTCAGCTCGCCCAGCGGGCTATCGGTAAATGCACCCCAGCCTTGTTCCGCACCTTCATACCAATGGTTTTCGTGGGCCGTGGCGGGATGCGCCACCACGAACCCCGAACCCTGCCTGGGAGCCAGCAGCCCCTGGGCCACCAAGCGCTCGAATGCCTCGATCACGCTGGACTGGCTCAGCAGGTTATCGAGGGCCAATTGGCGAATGGACGGCAAGCGTGTGCCAGGGCTCACCCCCTCCTTGCGAATCCATTCTGCCACCGCGCCGACGATCTGCTGAACAACCGGTACCAGGGCTTGTCGATCGATCCCTAAATCCATGAGCCACTCACTTAAACTGTCTGTTAACCCAAAACAGTTAAGCACAGAAGCCTGGTAAAACCGGTCGCCAAGTTTTATTAAAGTATTGATTTTATTAGATTATTTACCTTCGGAAACATATTCAGCCACGGCACTCTGCCAGCTATGGAAACGCCCCACATCACCCCGCGCTCTTTTCAAACAGCGTGCCAAGCGCGGTCCTAGATCGCCGTCGCGCCACCGTCCACCGCCAGGGCCTGACCGGTGGTAAACGCTGCGCCATCACTGCACAGGTACAACACGGCGCTGGCGATTTCCTCAACCTTGCCAATGCGTCCCACCGGGTGCATGGCTGCGGCAAACTCAGCCTTGCGTGGGTCGGCCTCATAGGCGCGACGAAACATGTCGGTATCAATCACGGCCGGGCAGACGGCATTCACGCGAATTTTCTTCTTCGCGTACTCGATGGCCGCCGATTTGGTCAGGCCAATCACCGCATGCTTGGACGCCGCATAGATGCTCATCTTCGGTGCCGCCCCCAGCCCCGCCACCGATGCGGTGTTGACGATGGCCCCACCGCCCTGGGCCAACAGCAACGGCAACTGATACTTCATGCACAGCCACACGCCTTTGACGTTAACCCCCATGATGGCATCAAATTCATCAAGACTGCCGTCGGCCAGCTTGCCCTTTTCGATCTCGATGCCGGCGTTGTTGAAGGCGTAGTCCAGGCGCCCATAGGTGGCGACGGTTTGTGCCATCAATTGCTGCACGTCCGTGTCGAGCGTGACGTTGCAGCGCACAAATATCCCTTCGCCACCGGCCTGGTGGATCAGTGCCACAGTGCCCTCGCCTCCTGCCACATCAAGGTCCGCGACCACCACCTTCAAGCCTTCGGCGGCGAATGCCAGCGCGGTGGCGCGGCCAATACCAGCAGCGGCGCCGGTCACCAAGGCGACCTGGCCGGAAAACGTCATGCTCATGGGAACTGTCCTGTGGGGGTTAGTAACGGTGGAGCGAGTCTAGCCAACGCCCGCAGCCGTGCGTCAGCACTATCAGAAGGCCGGTTGGCGCTGCATGAATCGCAGTGATAAAGCCGCCCGGCTGATTATCAGCGAAGCCTATTACCGGGCATTCGCCTGCTTTGCACACCCTTGCCCTTCTGCCACTGAGGGTCTATCACTCATGTTCCATTTCTAAAGAGTCCTTGCCATGACCGCCCAGACCAACCGCCAATTTCTGCTCGCCAAACGCCCGGTCGGTGCCGCCACGCGAGAGACCTTCACTTACCAGAAAGTGCCAGTGGGCGAACCCCAGGACGGCCAAGTGCTGGTGCGCAATGAATACCTGTCCCTCGACCCGGCCATGCGTGGCTGGATGAATGAAGGCAAGTCCTACATCCCACCAGTAGGCATCGGCGAAGTGATGCGCGCCCTGGGCGTAGGCAAGGTGATTGCCTCGAAGCATCCGAACTTCGCGGTGGGGGACTACGTGAACGGTGCACTGGGCGTGCAGGATTACTTCCTCGGCGAGCCCCGTAGTTTCTATAAGGTGGACCCCAAGCTGGCACCTCTGCCCCGCTACCTGTCCGCCCTGGGCATGACCGGCATGACGGCGTACTTTGCCCTACTGGAGACCGGCGCCCCGAAAACCGGTGACACCGTGGTGATCTCCGGTGCTGCCGGTGCCGTGGGTAGCATCGCCGGGCAGATCGCCAAGCTCAAAGGCTGTCGCGTGGTGGGGATCGCCGGTGGCGCCGAAAAGTGCAAGTTCCTGGTGGATGAGCTGGGCTTCGACGCCGCCATCGACTACAAAACTGAAGACGTGCCCGCCGCCCTCAAGCGCGAGTGCCCCAAAGGCGTGGACGTGTATTTCGATAACGTCGGCGGCGATATTCTCGACGCCGTGCTCAGCCGCCTGGCGCTCAAAGCCCGCGTAGTGATTTGCGGCGCAATCAGCCAGTACAACAACAAGGAAGCGGTCAAAGGCCCGGCCAACTACCTGTCATTGCTGGTCAATCGTGCGCGCATGGAAGGCTTTGTGGTGATGGACCACGCGGCGAACTTCGCGGCGGCGGGTCAGGAAATGGCCGGCTGGATGGCCCAGGGCAAGCTCAAGAGCAAGGAAGATATTGTCGAAGGGCTGGAGACATTCCCGGAAACGCTGATGAAGCTGTTCAATGGCGAGAACTTCGGGAAGTTGGTGCTCAAAGTCAGCTGACACACCAAAAAAACAGATGTGGGAGCTGGCTTGCCTGCGATGCAAGCAACTCGGTCTCTAAGTGATACCGAGTTGATACTATCGCAGGCAAGCCAGCTCCCACATTTTTGCCGCTCTAAAAATCAGGCGATCTCGGCGACGACCGCTGCCAACGCCTTGGCAGGATCCTCCGCCTGGCTGATCGGACGGCCAATCACCAGGTAATCCGAGCCCGCATCCAGGGCCTGGCGTGGGGTCAGGATGCGGCGCTGGTCATCCTGGGCGCTGCCGGTAGGACGGATACCCGGTGTCACCAGTTGCAGCGAGGGGTGAACGTTCTTCAGGGCCTGGGCTTCCAGGGCTGAGCACACCAGGCCGTCGAGGCCGGCTTTCTGCGCCAGGGCTGCCAGGCGCAACACCTGAACCTGCGGCTCGATATCCAGGCCAATGCCCGCCAAGTCCTCGCGCTCCATGCTGGTGAGCACGGTTACACCGATCAACAACGGTTTTGGGCCGCTGCGCTGTTCCAGCACTTCGCGGCAGGCGCTCATCATGCGCAGGCCACCGGAGCAGTGCACATTGACCATCCACACGCCCATCTCGGCCGCGGCTTTGACGGCCATCGCCGTGGTGTTGGGGATGTCATGGAATTTCAGGTCCAGGAACACTTCGAAGCCTTTGTCACGCAGGGTACCGACGATTTCCGCCGCGCAACTGGTGAACAGTTCCTTGCCGACCTTGACCCGGCAAAGCTTGGGGTCCAACTGATCAGCCAGCTTCAGTGCGGCGTCACGGGTGGGGTAATCCAGGGCGACGATGATAGGAGTCTGGCAGACGGACATTGGAATGGGCTCTCAGGCAAGTCGAAATCGGCGCGGATTGTAGCGCAAGCAGCGCCGTTGCGGGATCCGATGATCGGTAAATACCGATCAAGCGCCCAATACCGGCGATTCAGAGTGATTGTTTCAGCGCCGATACATTCACGACATGCCCTCAATACGCCGTCCGGCTAGCCTCGCGCACATGACCGCCCGCCCAGCACTTCCAGCCCTGGAACTGGGCGCCTATGCTGACAGCCACAACCAGGCAGATGACCTCGCTATGCATACCCCTTGCGACCCTGTAAACGAAGCGCCAAAAGACGCGGTGATCGCCGAAGACAAGCGCTGGAACACCCGCGCGCTGATTGTCGACGACGACGTGCCGATCCGCGAACTGCTGATCGACTACCTGGCACGCTTCAATATTCTCGCCTCAGGCGTCACCGACGGCACCGCCATGCGCCAAGCCATGCAAGCGGAGACCTTCGATGTGGTGGTGCTCGACCTGATGCTGCCGGGCGAAGACGGGCTGACATTGTGCCGCTGGCTGCGCGCCGAGTCGGACATTCCGATCCTGATGCTCACCGCCCGCTGCGAACCCACCGACCGCATCATCGGCCTGGAACTGGGGGCAGACGACTATATGTCCAAGCCGTTCGAACCCCGGGAACTGGTCGCGCGTATCCAGACAATCCTGCGCCGGGTGCGTGATGACCGCACCGAACAGCGGGCCAATATCCGTTTCGACAATTGGCGCCTGAACAGCGTGCTGCGCCAGTTGGTGGCCGATGATGGCCTGGTGGTGCCGTTGTCCAACGCCGAGTTTCGTTTGTTGTGGGTGTTCATCGAACGCCCACGCCGTGTGCTGAGCCGCGAACAGCTGTTGGACGCGGCCCGTGGGCGCTCTATCGAGGCCTTTGATCGCAGCATCGACTTGCTGGTGTCGCGCCTGCGTCAGAAACTGGGGGATGACCCCAAGGCTCCGCAACTGATCAAGACCGTACGCAGCGAAGGCTACCTGTTCGACGCCCGGGATATCGGTTGATGCGCGCGCCCTTCAATACGCTGTTCGGGCGACTGTTCGGCCTGTTGCTGGTGGCGATTGTGCTGGCCCACGTGCTGGCGTTCTTCTGGTTCCACCACTACGGCCCACCGCCACCGCCCCGCGCGGCGTTCGTCGAACAACCGGACGGCAGTCTCACGCCCTTGCACAAGACGCCTCGCCCCTGGTTTGGCGGCCCGGTGGTACCCCTGACATTTCAATTTATCTCGCTGATCATCGCCGCCTGGTACGGCGCCAAACTGCTGAGCCGGCCGATCCAGCGCCTGAGCGCGGCGGCCGAGCGCTTGAGCGTCGACCTCGACAGCCCGCCCCTGTTGGAATCCGGCCCTCGCGAAGCACGCCAGGCGGCCTCGACCTTCAACCTGATGCAAAAGCGCATCCGCGAACAAGTCAGCCAGCGCGCCCGCATGCTCGGCGCAGTCTCCCATGACCTGCGCACCCCCCTCTCGCGCCTCAAGCTGCGCCTGGAACAGATCGAAGACCCCAAGTTGCAAGGCCAGATGCGCCAAGACCTGGACGACATGATCGGCATGCTGGATGCCACCTTGAGCTACCTGCACGAACAGCGCACCAGCGAGACACGGCATTGGCTCGACGTTCAGGCATTGGTGGAATCCCTGAGTGAAAACGCTCAGGACCAAGGCCGCGACGTGAAATTTTCCGGCACCTGTACACCGTTGCAGGTACAGCCGATGGCGCTGCGCTCATGCCTGAACAATTTGATCGACAACGCCCTGCGGTATGCTGGCACCGCCCGGGTAGAACTGGCTGACAGCCGTGGCGCCCTGGTGATACGGGTGATCGACCACGGCCCGGGAATCGCCGCCGATAAGCGCGAAGCGGTGTTCGAGCCGTTCTTTCGCCTGGAGGGTTCGCGCAACCGCAATTCCGGAGGGGTCGGTTTGGGGATGACCATTGCCAGGGAGGCCGTCGAGCGACTCGGCGGCCACCTGAGCCTGGAAGATACACCGGGCGGTGGGTTGACGGCGGTGATGTGGTTGCCGAGGGTTTAAGCACTCCCATTTACCTGACGCGCCGCGATCCAAATGTGGGAGCTGGCTTGCCTGCGATTGCGCAGTGTCAGTCGATGAAGTGCTGGCTCGCCCACCGCTATCGCAGGCAAGCCAGCTCCCACAAGTACCGCGGCGCACCACAGTTAGGTACACCCATCAGTTACACGGTTTGTCTTCACGGCGCACCTGCGCCTGGCTCGCGCTCCAGTCTGTCAACAGGCTGTAGGCCACCGCCAGCAACGTCGGGCCAATAAACAGGCCGATAAACCCGAACGCTATCAACCCACCAAACACACCCAACAGCACAATCACCAACGGCAGGTTGCCGCCACGGCTGATCAGGTACGGCTTGAGCACGTTATCCACGCCGCTGATCACGAACGTGCCCCATACGCCCAGGAATACCGCGTAGGTGTAATCGCCCTTCCAAGCCAGCCACGCCGTGGCCGGAATCCACACCAGCGGCGGCCCCATGGGAATAAGGCTGAGCAGGAAAGTCACGATACCCAGCACCAGCGCGCCCGGTACGCCAGCGATCAGAAAGCCGATCAGGGCCAGCAGCGCCTGGGCCGCAGCGGTGCCGATCACACCATTGACCACCCGCTGCACCGTGCCGGCCACCAGTTCGATGTAATAGCCAGCGCGCTCGCCAATCAGGCGCTCCAACAGGCGGTGCACAAACATCGCCAGGCGCGGCCCGTCACGGTAGAAAAAGAATACGAAGACCAGGCTCAGGGTCAGCTCAAGAATGCCGCCGCCAATTTGCGCACTGCGCGCCAACAACCAATTGCCGACCTGGCCCAGGTACGGCTTGATGCTCACCATCAGCGCCGCGCCTTGTTGATCAATGCTGTCCCAGGTCGCCACCAGGCGCTCGCCTACGAAGGGGATCGACCCCAACCAGGTCGGCGCCTCGGGCAAGCCGTCGACCTGGATGTCCTTGATGAGCGCCACCGCATCACGCACATGGTCAGCCAGGTTGAACCCAAGCCATACCAATGGCACCGCCACCAGCAACATCCACCCCAACGTCAGGATGCCAGCGGCCAGGGATTCTCGGCCGCCGAGCCAACGGGTGAGCAAACGCATCAGCGGCCAGCTGGCAAATGCCAGCACCGCGCCCCAGAACAGCGCCGACCAGAACGGCGCCATGACCCAGAAGCTGGCACCAAACAGCACCAGCAGCAGGATTTGCACCAGCAGGCGATCGTTATTGAGCATCGGGTATCTCGAAAAGAAGGCTGTAGGAAGAGAGCTTAGGCGAACGGCACGGGTCCGTTCGCCCTGTGGTGCTTAGCGTATCAGATGCAGATGCAGCCCTTGGGTTTCACCGGTGCCGGTTTCCAGACGGGCGGTGCGCACGCCCTTCTCCACCAGCGCCTGGCGCCAGGCCTCGGCCTGCGGCCCGCTCAGGCTCACGCGCAGGGTGGTGTCGAGGTTCAAGGCTCGGGATATCAAGGTCAGCCAGGTGTCGTCAGGCTCGGCGCCCAGCGCGGGAAAATCCAGCTCGCCGGTACTTTTGAGTTCCCGCAGCAGGGTCGCCGAGGTGGGCAGCAGCTCGCCCAAGGGCGCGCTGGCGTCGAGTTGCTCCACATGCAGGTAGGCGCGGCGGTTACCACGTGTGATCCCGTACAGCGCGACCAGGGAATTGTCCTGCGGGGCGGCCAGGCGTAGCAGCAGGTATTCCTGTTGGCCGTCGGCGCCCACCAGCTTGGCGTTGCCAAACACTTCGTTGGCCCACAGGCTGCTTTCGCCACAATCGCGGGCCTTGCACCAGAACAACAACTGCGCACCCTTGGCCTGCAAAGCTTCGCGCGTTGCGGTAAAGGCGGCGCTGGAGCTGTGTTCGGCGGGCAATTCATAGGTGATTGCAGTGGCTGGGCCGCGTGCGATGGCCTGGCCTTCATAACGCAACTGGCCGCTGATCTTGCGGATCGCGCCCATGGGGTAAATGCGTTCCTTGTCTTCAGCGGGGCGGTAATCGACGATTTGCGCATCAACCTGACGGGCTACCGCCGTTAGATCCTGGCTGCCGGGCAGATCGGCGGCAAATACCAGGGGGCTGAAACAACAAAGGCCCAGGGCACGGATACATCCTTTACCCAGGCTCATCGGATCAGTGAGCCCTGGCCAATGTTGGTCACAGCGATATCGAGTGTGTTCATGGTTGACTCCCTTTCAATCCGCCCAGCCTCGGCAGTTGACCCCGCCAAGTCAAGGCGTGGAGAAGAACCGATTGAAACAGTCTGCAACAAGAGCCGCACCGGGCTCGTCATTCAGGTGTAAATGATGGCCGCCTGGCAGCGTGGTAACCGTGAAGGGTAGCTGAGAAAGCAATTCGGAATGTTTCGCCAGCATGCCGTCAGCCGCGACCACCAACTGGGTAGGGCACCCGACTCTTCGCACGAAGGCCATGGCTTGTTCGTCGGTCAGGCGCATCGGCGACGCCAGGGTCAGGCGGCTATCGCTGCGCCAGGTATAACCGCCCGGTACGGGCATCAAACCGCGCTGGGCCAGGAGCTGCGCTGCTTCACGGCTGACCGCGACCACGCCTTTCATCCGCGCCTCGACCGCTCGATCAAGGCTGTTGTAGACCGGCTTGCGCTTGTCCTGCAGGCTCAATTGCGCCTGCAACGCCATGCCCAGGCGCTCGGCCGCGTTCTCGCCGCTGGCGGTCGGTGGGATCACGCCGTCAATCAGGCCCAGGTATGTCACCCGCTCCGGCACTGCCCCGGCCAATACCAGAGAGACGATGGCGCCCAGGGAGTGGCCAAGTAATGCAAAACGTTTCCAGCCCAGTTGCTCAGCCACCTGCAGCACGTCATAGACGTAATCCCACAAGGCATAACCGGCGCCAGCCGGGCGGTGCGCCGAATGCCCATGCCCCGCCATGTCCAGGGCGACGATGCGCAACCCTCGCAGCTTGGGCGCCAGGCGCGCAAAGCTGTTGGCGTTGTCCAGCCAACCATGGAGGGCAATTACCGGCAGGCCGTCCTCGGGCCCGAACAGATGCGCGGCCAGTTCGATGTGCGGCAGGCTCAGGCGTACCTCTTCGACGGGCGTACTCATGCGCAACTGCGCTCACGGGCCTGCCAGCGGGCGAACAGGGTCTTGATCAAGGCAGCAGTGTCCTGAGGGCGTTCGAGGGGAAACATATGGCCGCCGGGCATGGTGAGCATTTCGCCCATGGGCAAGCGGTCAACACCGCTGGCATGGTGACGCATCACCACCCGGCTCTGGCGGCCACGCACCACGGCCAGCGGCACCTTCAACTGGCGCACCTGGCCCGGGCTGGTGTGGGGCACGCCGCGATAGATGCTGATTTCGGTGGCTGGGTCGAACCGCAGGCGCAGGCGGTCGCCCACTTGCTGCAGGCCATGTTGCAGGTACGCGTCAAAGCAATCGGGGTCAAAGCCACGGAACAGGGTCTTGCCGGCGAAATAGCTGCGCGCGGTGTCCAGGTCGGTGAATTCTTCGCGCCGGCCAAGCGTGCGCCCAGCCGGGGTGAGACGGTCGATAAAGCCAAAGCGCTTGGCAGCGCGGATCACCCAGCGGTCTGCGCGGGTGAGCACCGGCGAATCCAGCATCACCACGCCCCGGTACAGGTGCGGGCAGCGCATGGCCGCGTGTAAATGCAGCACGCCACCCAGGGAATGGCCCACGCCCCATACCGGCTCTGGCTGCTGCTCCAGATGATGGATCAGCTCGTCCACCAGGTTCTGCCAGTTATCATCCACCGGGAACCTGGGGTCGTGACCATGCTGCGGCAGATGGGCCACCGCATATTCCGGGGCCAGGGCGGCAAACAGCTTGCCGTAGGTGGCCGAAGGGAAGCCATTGGCGTGGGTAAAAAACACGTGCTGCGACATACAGGTTCCATCAACAAAAACAGAGGGGGATTGTCACCATGCCCGGCCCCTACAGCAATGACTGTAACTGCCAGGAATGATGACACTCACGCCACGCCTATCGCGCCGGCGGTTGTTCACCCAGCGGCACCACGGCCATAGTCAGGCGCGAGACACAACTGGCCTTGCCCTCGTCGCTGCTCAGGCGGATGTCCCACACCTGGGTAGTGCGCCCGATATGAATAGCCTTGGCCACCGCCGTCACCCGGCCGCTGCGCACGCCGCGCAGGTGGTTGGCGTTGACCTCCAGGCCCACGCAATAGAACTTGCTTGCATCAATGCACAAGTAGGCGGCCATGGAGCCGACACTTTCGGCCAGCACCACCGAGGCGCCGCCGTGCAGCAGGCCGTAGGGCTGATGGGTGCGGTGGTCGACCACCATGCTGGCGGTAAGGGATTCGTCGTCGAAGCTTTCGAAACGAATATCCAGCATTTCACCGATGGTGTTTTTCTGGATCGCGTTGAGGTGTTCGATATTCGGTTGGGTACGCCACAGGCTCATACGGTTGTCCTTGTTGGTTTTATTACGGCCCTAATCCTGCCACAAAACGGTTTCGGCGCGTGCGCTCCATGCTTGCAATTGTGGCCCGTACGTCGACTCGATCACGTTGCGTTTGATCTTCAAGGTCGGCGTGAGAAAACCGTTTTCCACCGCCCATTGGTCTTTCACCACCACCAATTGCCCCATGCGTTCGTGCTTGTCCAGGCCTGCGTTCACCTGTGCCAGCCAGCGTTCAAGACCACCGCCGAGGGATTGGCGGTCCTCGCCGGGTGCCGACAACACGCACAGCCCTATCGGCGCACTGAGCCCCTCGCCGACCACACACACCTGTTCAATACGTGCATGTTCGGCCAGGCGGTTTTCAATCGGCGCCGGGGCTACGTATTTGCCTTTGCTGGTCTTGAAGATTTCCTTGAGACGTCCGGTCAGGCGCAGGCGACCGTCCGCGTCCTGCTCGCCCTTGTCACCCGTGCGCAGGAAGCCATCTGCGGTGAGCGTATCCGCGGTTTTCTGCGGGTCCTTGAAGTAGCCCAACATGGTCGCGCCACTGTGTACCTGCACTTCGCCTGACGGGTCGATACGCACTTGCACGCCTGGGCAGGGCTGGCCGATCCAACCGAGCGTTTGCCCACCTGGGCGACACACATGGGAATAGCCGCAGTTTTCGGTCATGCCGTACACCTCCAGCACATCCAGGCCCAGGCGCTGATACCAACGCAGCAACGCCTCGGGCACCGGCGCGGCGCCGGACAGGGCGATGCGCAGCGCATCCAGCCCCAGGCCGGCGAGAATTTTATGGCCGACGCGTTTGCCGATAAAAGGCAGGCGTAACAGGGTATCGAGGCGCTTTTCCGGGATTTTGGCGTAGACGCCCAGTTGGAATTTGGTCCAGATGCGCGGCACGCCAAACAAGGCCGTCGGCCGCGCCCTGCGCAGATCGGTGAGGAAGGTTTCCAGGCTCTCGGCGAAAAAAACGGTTTGCCCGGTATAGATCGACGCCATTTCTACAAACATCCGCTCCGCCACATGGCACAGCGGCAGGTACGACAGCAACCGGTCGCCCTCCCCCAGGCCAAACAGCTCAGTACCGCCCGAGGCAGCAAACCCCAAGGCGCCGAAACTGTGCATCACCCCTTTAGGCAGGCCGGTCGTACCGGAGGTGTAGATGATAGTGGCCAGGCTGGCGGCATCCGGTAGCGGGTTGTCCTGGATCGGTGAACAGGCTTGCAGGTCCGCCCAACTGAAATCGAAAGTCTCTTCAGGAGGGCACAGCGGCAGACTGATAGTCGGCACACCCACAGGAACGCCAGGCGCCATCGCCGACCAATCATCCAGCTTGCCGATCAGCGCCAACCGCGCCTGCGAGTGAGTCAGCACATGGGCGACTGAGTCCGCGGTGAGGTTGGGATAAAGCGGCACCGACACGTGCCCAGCCATCCAGATCGCCAGATCGGCGATGATCCAGTGGGCGCAGTTTTTTGAAATCAAGGCAATATGCGAGCCCTGGGGCAACTCCCGCGCGCGCAGCCAGTGCGCGGCGCAACGAGCCTGGTGGCCGACCTCGCCCCAGGTGAGGGCCTGCACCTCACCGCCGCCGATGGGCTGAACGAGGAAGACTTTGCGCGGGTGCCGCGCTTCACGCTCGAAGAAGACCTGCAACGGCAAACGAAAAGCGACAGGCATGGGACGCGCTCCTTTGTGATCCAAGATACAGCCAACCAAGCACTTGCTTGGTTGACTGTATAGCACAGGAGAAGGAAACGGCCTGCCGCTAACCACGATGCGAAGCGAGACGCTCTTGATCTGCTCTCGATCTTAGGCGCCCCCCCAAATCACTGGCGGATTACGGGCACACCGAGCCTGGGCGAGGTGCCGAGTGGTGGGGCAAGAGCCCTTTGGTTACTTTGGGCTGGGCCGGCATTCCGGCTTTGCCAAAGTGACCCGCCGTTCAGGGCGGAACCCTAAGTGGCCGTTACCGCAGGAATGGATATGTACTCGGTATAACGGTGTCGACTGTGACGCCGTCTTCGCGAGCAAGCCCGCTCCCACAGTGGAATCGTTGGGGCGTCAGCGAGATAGGCGTCGGCTGGCAGGCCGCCTTCGCAGGCAAGCCAGCTCCCACAATTGGATCGCGGGGCGTCAGCGAGATAGGCGCCGGCTGGCAGGCCGCCTTCGCAGGCAAGCCAGCTCCCACAATTGGATCGCGGGGCGTCAGCGAGATAGGCGTCGGCTGGCAGGCCGCCTTCGCAGGCAAGCCAGCTCCCACAATTGGATCGCGGGGCGTCAGCAAGATAGCGCCGGCTGGCAGGCCGTCATCGCAGGCAAGCCAGCTCCCACAATTGGATCGCGAGGCGTCAGCGAGATAGGCGCCGGCTGGCAGGCCGTCGCGGGAGCAAGCTCCCTCGCCACAGCGTCGCACGATGCCTAAGGATTCTTCACATCCACCAGACTCATCAAGCCAGCCAACGGAAAGTCACCCTCAAGCTCCGCCAGGCTGGCCGTGTACATCGGCTGTGGCTGGCGCTGATGCCCATGCTGCAGAAAACTGATCAGGCTACCCACCAGCGGTTGGTGGCTAACCAACAGCACGTTGTCATCGGTGTCGAGTTTCTCCAGCACTCGCTGGACATGCCCATCGGGCGTCAGCCACGGCACCGTGCGGATCTCAGGCTCAAACCCCAGCACATCGCGCACCAACTGCGCCGTCTGCTGCGCCCTAACATAAGGGCTGGCAATGATGGCGCCCAAGGGCTGGCCAATCAGGTGCGCAGCACTGCGCAATACTTCAGCACGCCCATGCTCGGTAAGGTTGCGCTCGGCGTCCGTGCGCGCATGCGCTTGGGCCTCGCCGTGACGCAGAATCCATACTTTCATAGCTTCGGCTCTTCATCACGTACCGGGTGCGGTGCCGGCGGTACGCTGTGGGCCGCTTCGCCTTCGGGGGCGCGTGGGGTTGGCCAATCGGCGAACGGCCAGGGCTTTTGTTCGGTGTGGAAGCTGCCGAAGCGGCCAATCTGCGCCAGGAACTGGCTGAGGCTGTCGCCAAAGTTCATCAGGCCCAGGTTCGGTGCGCCGTAGATCAGCCGGTAAACCAATTGCACCACCACCAGCGCACCGAGCAGGAATTGGGCTACCTGCCACACCAGCGCAAACACCAGCATCCACAGGATGCGCAAGACAATCGACTCGTATGGGGGGGCAGCTTTGGGATCGTTCATGACGCGTTCCTCAGTTGAAACCACTGGTGGAAATAAAGTCGACATCGGTCTTGGGCTCGGCCCGCATCAGCAGCTCGATGACCTGGTTCAGGGTGCGCCCTTCGAACAGGATCGCATGCAGGCCGGCGACCAGCGGCATGTACACGCCCACTTCCTGGGCCTTGGCCTTCAAGACCTTGAGGGTGTTGACCCCCTCGGCCACTTCGCCCAGACGCGTCACCGCTTCCTCCAGGCTCAGCCCTTGGCCCAAGGCGAACCCGACCTGGTAGTTGCGGCTTTTGGGCGAAGAACAGGTGACGATCAAGTCCCCTACGCCCGCCAGGCCGAGGAAGGTCATCGGGTTGGCGCCCTGGTTCACCGCAAAACGTGTCATCTCGGCCAGTGCGCGGGTAATCAGCATGCTCTTGGTGTTTTCGCCCATGCCCAGGGCCACGGCCATGCCAGCAATGATCGCGTAGACGTTTTTCAAGGCCCCGCCCAATTCGACGCCGAAGCGATCGCCGCTGGCGTAGACCCGGAAGGTACGGCCGTGCAACACGGCCTGGACGCGCTCGCACAAAGCCTCGTCCTCACTGGCGACCACGGTGGCGGTCAACGCGTGCTCGGCGACTTCCCGCGCAAGGTTTGGCCCGGACAGCACGCCAATGCGCGCCTGAGGGGCGATTTCGGTGAGGATTTCACTCATCAACTTGAAGGTGTGGGCTTCGATGCCCTTGGTCAGGCTGACCAGTAACTTGCCGGCCAAGCGTTCGGCGTGTGGCGCCAGTACCGAGCGCAAGGCGCTGGAAGGCAGCGCGACAAAGCACAGGTCGCAGGCCGTGAGGGTTTCCAGCAGGTCGGTCACCGGCTCGACGGCGGGATGAATCTTGATACCTTTAAGGTAACGAGGGTTTTCGCGATGCACGCGAATGGCTTCGGCCTGCTCGGGGTCGCGCATCCACTGGCGCACCGCGTGACCGTTCTCGGCCAGCAGGTTAGCCACGGCGGTACCAAAACTTCCGCCTCCCAGGACCGCAATAGGGCGCTGTTCAGTCATATGCAATCCGTTAATCCATACCAGTGGCGATGGCGGCATTATACGGGGCGCCCCGCTTGCGGCCAGCCCCCGTATCAATTCGCGCGAGTCAGAAAATGCCAGAGGCGTGCGAAGTAAATGCAAGTCCGACGACTGGCAAACAGCCGCACCTCGGTTAACATGGGCGGCTATCCGCAATTAACAAGGCCGTGCCGTGTATCTGGGCCCTCCTCCTCGCTCATCATTGTTGTTGGTGCTGTTGTGCGCTACCTGCTCGCATGCCGACGATCTGTTCCTCGACAGCCAGCCGCTGCCGCAGGTCTTGACCGCCACGCGTCTCAAGCAATCGGCCGCCGCCGTGCCCGGCAGCATGACGGTGATCGACAGTGAGCTGATCAAGGCCAGCGGTGCCCGGGACATCTCGGAACTGCTGCGGCTGGTCCCGGGGATGATGGTCGGCTACACCAGCGGCAACCAGGCGTCGGTGAATTACCATGGCACCAGCGCCAGTGACGCACGGCGCATGCAGGTGCTGATCGACGGTCGCTCGGTCTACCGCGCCGGCCTGGCCACGGTGGATTGGAGCGATATCCCAGTGGCCATGGAGGACATCGAGCGCATCGAGGTCTTTCGCGGCCCCAACACCGTCAGCTACGGTGCCAATGCGCTGATGGCGGTGGTGAATATCCTCACCCGCTCGCCAGCCAACAGTCACGGCTCGCGGGTAAAGGTCATCCGTGGCGAGCGTGGCATCAATGACTTCTATGCCAGCCAGGGTGTGGGCTGGGAGACCGGCGATTTGCGCTTGTCTCTGTCCGGGCAACAGGACGATGGTTTTGACAGCGACGCGGTCGGCGCCGACCGCCGTGACGGGCGTCGCCTCAACCGTTTCAGCCTGGCGGTGAGCCAGGCCTTGAACGCGCAACAAAGTCTCGATTGGCAACTGAACGTCAAGGAAGGCACCAACCAGCGCCCTTATACCTACACCCCGGTGTTTGCCGGAATTACCGAAGGCGGCACTAATTCCGATGTCACCGCCAAGGACTACGCAGGCTCCCTGCGCTGGAACTTCGACTTCAACCCCGACCACAGCCTGTATATCCAGGGCTCGGCACAGCAATGGGACCGCAAGCAAATCTGGAAAGCCTGTGACGCCAAGGCCTCGTTCAGCCCTGAACTGACCCAGTTATGGCAGCTCAACCCCAACTATGCCGAATTGCTGGCACGGCACATGGACACCTACAGCCAAGGCTCCGCCCCACCGGGTAACGCCGCCGAACAGGCCTTGGCCAACCAGGTGCTGGACCAGTGGCGCAACGGTGCCAACCAAAGCGTGTGCGGCGATATCGACCAGAGCACCCGCGAAAGCCGCTACGACGTGGAGATCCAGGACACGCTCAGCCTCTCCGACAGCCTGCGCCTGGTCAGCGGTATGAATTACCGCTATGACCGCGCCGACTCCGAAACCTACTTCAATGGCACCCTGGACGACACCACCTGGCGCCTGTTCGGCCACCTGGAATGGCGCGCCAGCGAGCACTGGCTGCTGCAAGGTGGCGCCATGTACGAAGACACCCACCTGAGCGGCAACTCGCTCACGCCACGTGTGGCGGTCAATTACCTGATCAATCCTCGCCACGGCTTGCGCGCGGTGTACTCCGAGGCAATCCGCTCGCCGGACATGTTCGAGAACAACGTCAATTGGAGCTACCGCGTCACCAATCTCAGCTCCCCGACCTACGGGCAAAACGCCGGTCAATATTTTGTCGTGACGCGCGGCCCTGGCAACCTCGACAAAGAGTTGATGCGTTCGCGCGAACTGGGCTACAACGGCTTCTTTGCCGAGCTGGGGCTGAATGTCGACGTGAAGCTGTTCTATGACGAAATCACCGACATGATCAGCTCGCCGCTGCGCAACAACCAATACATCGCCAGCAACGCCAACAGCTCGCGTTTTAGCGGTGCCGAGTCGCAGTTCGACTGGCGCGTGAGTGACGCCGACCGCCTGCGCCTGACCTATGCTTATGTAGACGCCACCTCCAGCAACCCGCTGGACAAAGCGCAAACCGCGCGTAACAGTGGCTCGGCCGGTTGGCTGCGTGAGTGGGGCCAGGGTTGGTCCAGCGCCTTGTTCTACTATGGCGACGACGCACTCAACCAATATCGCTTCCAGCGGGTCGACCTGCGGGTGGCCAAGCGCATTGCCGTAGGCAAAGCCAATGTGGAGCTGGCGGGCATGTTGCAGCAACGCCTGGATGACCAGCCCACCACCTGGGCCGACAACAACTACGACCATCGCCACGTTCTCTACTTCAGCGCCGAGCTGGACTTCTGACATGGCCGACCAGTCACGGATGACCCTCTTGTTGGTTTCACGGTTTTGGCGCCGCGGCCTGCTGCTCGCCTGCCTGTTGCTGACAGCGCCGGCGTGGAGTGCCGACATTCTGCTGACGGCCGCCGAAGACAGCGCCGGCGTGCGCGCTTTTACCCAGGCCCTTGCCCAACAACGCCCCGAAGACCAGGTCAGCTTCACGCCACTCAAGCAGTTGCCAGCGCCCAGTCACCTGCCTGCCAGCACCCGCCTGATTCTCCTTGACCTGCCGGGTCTGGACTGGCGCCTGCAGGATGCTCAGGGGCCACCAACCCTTGTGCTGCGCATCAGCCGCCTGCAGGCCCGACAACGCCTGGGCAACTCCCACCCGGCAAAAATCAGTCTGCTATGGAGCGACCCGCCGCTGGAGCGTCAGCTGCGCCTGATCGCCAATATCCTGCCCCAGGCCCGGCGCGTCGGCGTGCTGTACGGCGTCGATAGCGAATTCCTGCTGCGCGAACTGATCCAGTTCGCCAAACCCATGGGCCTGGAAATCATGCCCCAGCCATGGGACAACACCAGCGACAGTCGCCCGCTGCAAACCCTGTTCAAAAACAGCGACGTGCTACTGGGCCTCGACGATCCGCAGCTGTACAACCCCAAGACCGTAAAAAACCTGTTGCTGAGCAGCTACGCCCAACAACTGCCGTTGGTGGGGCCCAACGCTGGGTTTGTGCGGGCCGGCAGCCTGGCCAGCACCTACAGCGATCAATCCGACTGGCTCGCGGTACTGGACCGACTGCTGGACCAGCCGCCGGCCAGTTGGCCCAGCACGCTCTACCCGCAGTACTTCAAAGTCGTGGGCAACCCACAAGTCGCGCGCTCACTGGGCATCGAACAGGTCGATGAAATCGCCGTTGCCGCCCGCCTGGCCGAAGGAGAACAACGCCCATGACCTTGCGCCGTCGTTGGGATATCAACACCCGCACCCAGCTCATTACCCTGGGCCCCGCGCTGCTGTTGACCCTGCTGCTCATCACCTTCTTCACCTTCGTGCGCATCCAGGACTTGCGCCAGGAGCTGGACCACACCGGTCAATTGATCGCCAACCAGCTGGCGCCTGCCACTGAGTACGGCGTGATTTCCGGCAACAACGATGTGCTTGAAACCCTGCTGCGTGCGACCTTGGCCACACCCCATGTGCGCTTCCTGGAGATCCAGGACAGCGCCGAGAACATCTTGGTGTATGTGGAGCAGCCGTCCGAGCGGCATGACCGTTCGCTGTCGGTGAAGGTGTTCCAGGCACCGATCCGCCTGCAACACATCCAGCTCAACAATGACTTTTTCCAGGACAACCTCAGCGAACCCAAGGCACCCCGCGCGGACTACCTGGGGCGAGTGATTGTGGGCATGTCCAACGACGCCTTCAGCCAGCGCCAGCAGGAAATCCTGTTCAAGGCAGGGGTCCTGGCGCTGTTTGCCCTGCTGTTTACCTTCCTGCTGGCGCGACGCTTGTCGGCGAGCCTGTCACAGCCGATCAGCGCCATGGGGCACGCGGTCAAGGCCATCCAGCAAGGCGATTACAAGACGCCACTGCCCATCGTCGATGACTCGGAATTGGGCGACCTCTCGCGGCATATCAACAACCTGGCCGAGGGCCTTCAACAGGCCAGTCGCGAACAGCAACAAGCCATGGCCCAGTTGATCCAGACCCGTGAAGAAGCCGAGCGGGCGAACAACGCCAAGTCGGATTTTCTGGCGATGATGAGCCACGAACTGCGCACGCCCATGAATGGCGTGCTGGGCATGCTGCAACTGCTGGAAACCACGGAGATGACCGAGGAGCAGACCGAGTACGCGGCGCTGGCGTGCGAGTCCACCGAGCATTTGCTCAAGGTGATCAATGACATCCTCGATTTCTCACGCATTGAACGCGCCGCCCTGGAACTGGAACATATTCCGTTCAACCTGGCCGATCTGATCAACAGCTGCGCCCAGGCTTTCCAGCACAGCGCCCAGCAGCGCGGGCTGAGCCTGGAACTGCCCATTCCCATGGGCATGGAGGCTCTGCGTGTGCGCGGCGACCCGACGCGGATCCGCCAGATTCTGGTGAACCTGATCGGCAATGCATTGAAATTTACCGAACATGGCAGCGTGACCGTGGAGCCCCACTGGCAAACCCTGGACCATGAGTTGGTGTGGTTCACCTGCACCGTACGCGACAGCGGTATCGGTATTTCCGCCGAACGCCTGGATTTGATGTTCGATGCATTCCAGCAGGCAGACAGCTCCATTTCCAGGCGTTACGGTGGCACGGGCCTGGGCCTGCCGATTGCGCGCACCCTGGCCGAACGTATGGGTGGCACCTTGCGCGCCCAGAGCGAAGAAGGTCGAGGTTCAGTGTTCACCTTGGAGATTCCGCTGGCCATTGACCAGCAGCATGCCCCGGTCACCGCACCTGACGCGCTTGGCAAAGCCAGCGCCGGCGATGGGCGCCACGTGCTGTTGGTAGAGGACAACCCGGTCAACCGCACCGTGGTCGAAGCGATGCTGCGCAGCCTGGGTTTTGAAGTCAGCCTGGCCACGGACGGCGCCGAGGCGATCCGCAGCGCCGAGAGCCTGATTTTCACCGCTATCCTGATGGATTGTCGCCTGCCCTTGATCGACGGCTACGAAGCCACACGGCAGATTCGCCAACTGCCCGGTTGCGCCGATCTGCCGATCATCGCCCTGACGGCCAACGCCTTGCAGGGCGATCGCGAAGCCTGCCTGGCAGCCGGAATGAACGATTACCTGGCCAAGCCGTTCAAACGCACGGATTTGCAGCAAATCCTGCAGCGCTGGGTGCAATAGCGCCGCGCCATCAGCCAACTGCGACTGGCGTGAAAGACGAAAGTGCGGCAGTCTTAGGCACCCGAACGGGCTGATAAACAGGCCCGGTTTAAAATTTCAGTGAACAAGTGTACATTCAGTGCCTTGCCGCTGTGACTTTCACTACAACGCAATAGTCTATGTGTAGGCTGCCGCTATGAGGCATGAACGCTTCATTCGGTTCGGGAAGATTTGCCCTACCCTGCCGCATGGGATTATTGAGGAGCTCGCATGACCAAACAAAACGCCTTTACTCGGGAAGACCTGCTGCGCTGCAGTCGCGGTGAGCTGTTCGGCCCAGGTAACGCGCAACTGCCCGCCCCGAACATGCTGATGGTGGATCGCATCACCCATATCAGCGAAGAGGGTGGCAAGTACGGCAAAGGTGAATTGGTCGCCGAGCTGGATATCACCCCTGACCTGTGGTTCTTCGCTTGCCACTTCGAAGGCGACCCTGTGATGCCAGGTTGCCTGGGCCTTGACGCCATGTGGCAACTGGTTGGCTTCTACCTGGGCTGGCAAGGCCTGCCGGGCCGCGGTCGCGCCCTGGGTTCGGGCGAAGTGAAGTTCTTTGGCCAGGTACTGCCGAGCGCCAAGAAAGTCACCTACAACATTCAAATCAAGCGCGTCCTCAAGGGCAAGCTGAACCTGGCCATCGCCGACGGTTCGGTGACTGTCGACGGTCGCGAGATCTATACTGCCGAAGGCCTTCGGGTCGGCGTATTCACTTCCACTGACAACTTTTAAGGGTTATCCGCATGCGCCGCGTCGTTATCACTGGTCTGGGCATCGTTTCTTGCCTGGGCAATGACAAAGAGACCGTCACCGCTAACCTGCGTGCAAGTCGCCCTGGCATCCGCTTCAACCCGGAATATGCCGAAATGGGTCTGCGTAGCCAGGTTTCCGGCTCCATTGACCTGCCCCTCGAAGAACTGATCGATCGCAAGATCTATCGCTTCGTCGGCCACGCTGCCGCCTACGCCTACCTGGCCATGAAAGACGCGATCGCCGACTCCGGCCTGAGCGAAGACCAGGTTTCGAACGTACGCACCGGCCTGATCGCCGGCTCCGGCGGCGCATCGACCCTCAACCAAATGGAAGCGCTGGACATCCTGCGCGAAAAAGGCGTGAAGCGCGTCGGCCCTTATCGTGTCACGCGGACCATGGGCAGCACCGTTTCCGCCTGCCTGGCTACGCCATTCCAGATCAAGGGCGTGAACTACTCGATCTCCTCCGCATGCGCCACCAGCGCCCACTGCATCGGGACTGCCGTTGAGCAGATCCAACTGGGCAAGCAGGACATCGTATTTGCCGGCGGCGGTGAAGAAGAGCATTGGAGCCAGTCGTTCCTGTTCGACGCCATGGGCGCATTGTCCACCCAGTACAACGAAACCCCAGAAAAAGCCTCCCGCGCTTACGACGCCAAGCGTGACGGTTTCGTCATCGCCGGTGGTGGTGGCATGGTGGTGGTCGAGGAGCTGGAACACGCCCTGGCCCGTGGCGCGAAGATCTACGCGGAAATCGTTGGCTACGGCGCGACGTCCGACGGCTACGACATGGTTGCGCCAAGCGGTGAAGGCGCCATCCGCTGCATGCAGATGGCAATGTCCACCGTCGACACCCCAATCGACTACCTGAACACCCACGGCACCTCGACCCCGGTCGGCGATGCCAAGGAAATGGAAGGCGTGCGTGCGGTATTTGGCGACAAGGCTCCGAAAATCAGCTCCACCAAGAGCCTATCGGGTCACTCCCTGGGCGCCGCTGGCGTTCACGAAGCGATCTATTGCCTGCTGATGATGGAAGGCAACTTCATGGCCGGCTCGGCCAACATCGACGAGATTGATCCGGTTGTGGCTGATATGCCGATCCTGACCAAGACCGTTGAAAACGCCAAGATCGACACCGTGATGAGCAACAGCTTTGGTTTTGGTGGCACCAATGCCACCTTGGTACTCAAGCGCTGGCAGGGCAAGTAAGCCCGCAGGTTGATCACACGAAAAAGCCCCGACTGGTTCGGGGCTTTTTTTTGCGTTTGATTTGAAACCGCGTCGCCTTCATCGCAGGCAAACCAGCTCCCACATTCGACCGCGTTCATCCTGGAGGAATACGGTCCAGTGTGGGAGCTGGCTTGCCTGCGGCTGGGCCAACCCGGTTCCCCGCCCTACACCGAAAACCGCGCCACCATCGAATTCAGATCCACCGCCAACCGCGACAACTCCTGACTCGCTGCACTGGTCTGGTTGGCCCCGGTCGATGTCTGGTGCGCGAGGTCGCGGATATTCATCAGGTTACGATCCACCTCCCGAGCCACCGCCGCCTGCTGCTCCGACGCGCTGGCAATCACGAGGTTGCGTTCGTTGATCAAGGTGAATGCCGAGGCAATCTCTTCCAGGGCCATGCCCGCCGATTTGGCGAGATCCAATGTAGAGCGCGCCCGTGTATTGCTCTGCTGCATCGAGCTGACAGCCTGGTCGGTGCCCTGCTGAATCCCGCTGATCATCTGCTCGATTTCCTGGGTCGACTGTTGCGTGCGATGGGCCAAGGCCCGCACTTCATCGGCTACCACCGCAAACCCGCGCCCGGCATCCCCCGCTCGCGCCGCTTCAATCGCCGCGTTCAGTGCCAGCAAGTTGGTTTGCTCGGCAATCGAGCGAATCACATCCAGCACTGTGCTGATGCCATAGACCTTTTGCGCCAGCGCTTCGACCTGGGTCACATTGGCGGTCACATCGGTCGCGAGGGCTTCAATCGACACCACCGTCTGCTGCACCTGCTCACGCCCTTGCTGGGCAATCCGGTCGGATTCGCGAGACGCCTGGGAAGTGGCCACGGCATTGCTCGCCACCTCCTCCACCGCCACCGTCATCTGATTGACTGCCGTGGCCGCCTGTTCGATTTCCTGGTTCTGCTGGTGCAAACCACGGGTCGCATCCTCGGTGACGCAACTGAGCTCTTCGGAAGCCGACGCCAATTGGTTCGACGATTCTGATATGCGCCGGATAGTGTCGCGCAAGCTCTCCTGCATACGCTTGAGCGCCTGTTGCAAGCGCGCCGGCTCGTCGCTGCCACTGAGCCTGATGTCGCCCGTCAAGTCGCCACTGGCAACGCCCTGGGCCACTTTCAACGACTGTGCCAGCGGCAGCACGATGCTGCGTGTCAGCCACACCGCCAGGCCAATCGTGACCAACGCCGTGACGCCAATCATGGTCATCACCCAAACCCGCGACTGGCTGAACACCTGCTGTGCCAGCCGGGCGGCCTCGTTGGCGCTGGACTTGTTCAGATTGACCAACTCACGCAGCGTCACGGCCATCTGGTCAGCCATCTGATTCATTTCGCCATTGACCACCGCAATGGCCTCCTCCAGCCGATTGGCCTTGGATAAGCCCACCACCTGCTCCTGGCGTTGCAGGTACTGCTGCTCCTCGACCTTGAAGCGATCAAACAGCACGCGCTCCTCAGGCAAGACGATCAATGCCTCGTACACGCCTTCAGCGTGGTGCAAACCGGTTTTTATTTCGGCAATTTTCTGCTCGTTCTGCGCCACCGCCTGGGGGTCGCGGTTGACCAGCAAGCGCAACGTCAGCGCCCGAATGCGCAACACATCCTGGTTCATCTCCCCCACCGCCATCACGCTGGGCAGCCAGTTGGTCTCCACCTGGTCCGACTGCTGGCGCATATTGGCCATCTGCAACAGGGCAAAGCCGCCCAAGACGAACACCATCAACGCCAGCACACCAAAGCCCAGGCCGGCGCGAGGGGCGATATTCAAACTGCGGATATTCATGCCAGGGTTCCTTCCAAAAGTACTGCATCCACCTGCAGCGGGTCTCTTGGACGTTATCGGCACCTCAGGTCATTGGCGTAAGATCAAAACGCGATATCAAGGCGCGTCGCCATCGCGATGCGGCTTGGGCAGGATGGCGAGGAAGTTGTCGCGCGCAACCTTGTGGGCAACGTCTTCGGGCAACGCATCGAGGAAAGGATCGAAACGGCGCATCTCTTTGCCCAACTTATTGAAGCGCCCCACAACATCGGAGCCGAGCATGAAGCGATCCGGGAAGCGCTCCACCAGCGCAACCCATTGCGGCCGTGGCTTGCCGGCGTCATCCAGCAGATAGGGCGTGAGCATGCTCCAGGACAGGTCGATATACAGGTTGGGGTACGCCTCAAGCAGGCGCGTCAGGGTAGGCAACAAAAAGTCCATCTGCACCTGATGACGGTGAATTTCCTTGCTGGTACCGGCATGGGCCCAGATAAAACGCGTGTGCGGGTGATTGCGTAACGGCTGCTCGACTTCCGCCAGGTACAGCGGGTTGCGCTCACGTTTGGAGGTGATGTTGGAGTGCAGCATCACCGGCAGGTCGTTTTCGGCCGCCAGGTGATAGATGCGCGTCATGGCTTCGTTATTGGCGCGCGGGGTGTCACCGGAGGTCAGGGCGGTAAGGTCATCGTGCCGGGTGAACACTTCACCGATGCCCTGCCACAGCCCTGGGTTGAGGTCGAGCATACGCTGGATGTGGGCGGCGGAGTTTTTGTCGTTGGGATTGAAACCGGCGAGGAAGGGATGAAAGTGCTGGCGTTGCTCGGGGGAAAGTTTATTGACCGCCGCCGCGACGATCACATCCGTGGCGCTGTACCAATAGGCATCGGCGTCGTCACCGGCGTAGTAGCGCGGGCGCTTGGGCTCGTCTTCGTGCCATTTCTTGGCCACGGGAATCCCGGAAATCATGACGTGCTCAATACGGTTGTCCGCCATGGCCTTGAGCAGCTTGTCCATGCCGGCGGTTTCCTGGAAAAAATCCACGTAGTGCAGGTGCGCGTCGCTGTAGGCATAGTCACGGGCCTGCACGACAAGGCTGCTGGCGGCGAGCAACAAGGCAAGACTCAGGCGGGCTCCAGACACGGTAAAACCTCAATAAGGGTTGATACGGGTAGACCTTGCGCCAGCCTTCAGGGTTCAGCATGGAAAAAACCGGAACACTGGGGTGCCAGCATGCTCTATAACTGCATGACCTTCATCCTGCGCCCTTATGAGGTTTGCCATGCCTGTTACCGTTAATACGCTGAACGCTGAAAACTTCCGTCACAGCGTGAATATCAATAATCACGAGCTGTTTACCGACCTGCCCAAGAGCCTGGGCGGTGACGATTCGGCGCCCTCCCCCCACGATTATTTCGATGCTGCGCTGGCGTCGTGCAAAGCCTTGACCGTAAGGCTCTACGCGCAGAAAAAAGATATCCCGCTGACCGGCGTGACCGTGGAGGTCACTCACGACAGCGACGAAGAGCAAAAGGGTAAATACAAACTCAACGTCAAGCTGACCCTCAAGGGCGTACTCACCGACGCCCAGCGCGATGAACTGCATCGCGTGGCCGATAAGTGCCCGGTACATAAGCTGATGACCACCGCCGAAGTCACTATCGAGACGAAATTGTCGGAAGGCGCCTTCAGCCAATAGCCCCAACTTCCCATCGAGCGGGTTATGCTCAAAGCATCCAACCCGCTCAGACTGGGATGCCCATGACCACCCTCACCGTGATTCGCCCTCGCCCCGAAGATGTAGAAGGCCAGCCTATCCTGCGGCCCCTGCCCTCACGTGAATGCCGCAGCGTCGGTCCCTTTGTATTTTTCGATCATATGCTGCCGACCCGCTACGCACCGGGTAACGGCATGAATATCCGCCAGCATCCCCACATCGGCCTGTCCACCCTCACCTACCTGTTTGAAGGCACCTTGCAGCACAAGGACAGCCTTGGCTCGGACCAGGTGGTGCAAGCCGGCGATGTCAGCTGGATGACCGCCGGCAGCGCGATTGCCCACGTCGAGCGCACACCTGAAGCGGTCAAGGCCAGGGGTTTCAACCTGCATGGCCTGCAGGTGTGGCTGGCCTCGCCCAAGGACCACGAGACCGGGCCCGGACACTACAGCCATCACCCAGCCGCAAGTTTGCCGATAAGCGATAACCTCGGCGTGCAGGTGCGTTTGATCGCCGGTGATGGTTTTTGCCTCAGATCACCGGTGCCGGTGCTGTCGCCGACGCTGTATGCCGAAGTACAGATGCAAACCGCCACCACCCTGTTGATTCCTGATGAACATGAGGAACGCGCGGTGTATGTGCTGGAGGGTGAGGTGCAATTGGACGGTGAAGCCCTGGAGGTCAACAGCTTGGTGGTATTGCCGACTGGGCAGGAGATGACTCTGTATGCCGAGAGTGATTGCCACCTGATGGTATTTGGCGGGGCACCGCTGGATGGGCCACGGCGGATCAACTGGAATTTTGTGGCGAGCGACCCGGCTGTGATCGAGCAGGCGAGACAGCGTTGGGCGGCTGGGGATTGGCCGACTGTGCCGGGGGAGTCAGAAAGAATCGAGTTGCCTGTTAGATAGCATTCGCGAGCAAGCCCGCTCCCACATTTCGATCTGTGAACGCAGTCAAATGTGGGAGCGGGCTTGCTCGCGAAGAGGCCCGAACAAGCGCCGAAGCATCAGCCCTTGAACACTTCATCCAACAAGTTATGCATCGACTGGAAAGCCCGTGCGGCGGTCTTGGCGTCGTACATCATCTTGCCCGGCACATTGGCATGGGGGTCGGTGAAGGAATGCACCGCGCCGCCGTAGCTGAGCAACTGCCAATCCACACCCGCCGCGTTCATTTCATCTTCGAACGCTGGCAGTTGCTCTTTGGGCACCAACGGGTCCGAGGCGCCATGCAGCACCAGCACTGAACCCTTGATGTTCTTCGCGTCTGCGGGGTTCGGTGTATCCAGAGTGCCATGGAACGACACGGCAGCCTTCAGCGGCGCGCCGGTACGGGCCAGTTCCAGGGAGCAGCAACCGCCAAAGCAGAAGCCGAAGGTGGCCAGTTTGGACGTGTCCACCGCGGCTTCAACCTGGCCTTGCAATTGCTCGAAGGCGGCTTGCATGCGCTTGTTCAGCAACGGGCGATCATTCTTCAACGGCATCATCGCCGCGCCCGCTTCATCGCCATTTGAAGGACGTACGTTTTGCCCGTAGAGGTCGGCAATCAGCACCACGTAGCCTTTGCCGGCAACGGCCTTCGCAATCTCTTCGGCCCCCGCACTTACGCCCATCCAGTTCGGCGCCATCAGCAGTCCCGGCAACGGGCCCTTGTGGCTGGCATCGAATGCCAGACGGCTTTCATAAGACTGGCCATCAATCTGATAGACCACGGAACGTACAGTGACTTGGCTCATCATTTTCTCCAATTCAGATGGATTGACGATGCTCCCTGTAGGAGCGAGGGTGAAGCCTAGTTCTTGCTCGCGAAAAACGTGAGATCACCGCGCTCATTCAGCATTTGCGCGTTATCGTTGACGTTCTTCGCGAGCAAGCTCGCTCCTACAGTAGAGCCAGAACGAAAAAACCCGCCGAAGCGGGTTTTTCTACAACGGTGTTAAACCGACAATTCAACCAACAGCTTGTTCAGTCGGCGCACATACGCGGCCGGGTCCTTCAAGCTGTCGCCGGCTGCCAGGGCGGCCTGGTCGAAGAGGATGTGCGACAGGTCACCAAACCGCTCTTCGCTCTGCTCGCCATCGAGTTTCTCGATCAGCGGGTGAGACGGGTTGAATTCGAAGATGGGCTTGGAATCCGGCACTTTCTGGCCGCTGGCTTCCAGGATCTGGCGCATCTGCATGCCCAGGTCCTGCTCGCCGATGGCCAGGATCGCCGGGGAATCGGTCAGGCGGTGGGAAACCCGCACTTCACTCACCGCTTCACCCAGGGAAGCCTTGATGCGCTCAACCAGGCCCTCTTTGGACTTGGCGACTTCTTCGGCTTCTTTCTTCTCTTCTTCGGAGTCCAGGTTACCCAGGTCCAGGTCACCACGGGCCACGTCGACGAAGGTTTTGCCGTCGAACTCGGTGAGGTAGCTCATCAGCCACTCATCGATACGGTCGGTCAGCAGCAGCACTTCGATGCCTTTCTTGCGGAAGACTTCCAGGTGCGGGCTGTTCTTGACCTGGGCGTAGGTTTCGCCGGTCAGGTAGTAGATCTTGTCCTGACCTTCCTTGGCACGTGCCAGGTAGTCAGCCAGGGACACAACCTGCTCGCCGTCTTCGCCTTGAGTCGAGGCAAAACGCAGCAAACCGGCGATTTTTTCCTTGTTGGCAAAATCTTCCGCCGGGCCTTCTTTCATGACCTGGCCGAAGTTTTTCCAGAAGCTCTTGTATTGCTCAGGCTCGTTCTTCGCCAGCTTTTCCAGCATGTCGAGTACGCGCTTGGTGAGCGCCGACTTCATGGAGTCGATGATCGGGTCTTTCTGCAGGATTTCCCGCGACACGTTCAGCGACAGGTCGTTGGAGTCGACCACACCTTTGATAAAGCGCAGGTACAGCGGCAGGAAGGATTCCGCCTGGTCCATTACGAACACGCGCTGCACGTACAGCTTCAGGCCTTTTGGCGCCTCGCGCTGGTACAGGTCGAACGGAGCACGGGCCGGTACGTAGAGCAGCGAGCTGTATTCGAGCTTGCCTTCAACCTTGTTGTGGCTCCAGCTCAGCGGGTTCTCGTAGTCGTGCCCAATGTGCTTGTAGAACTCCTGGTATTCCTCGTCCTTGATCTCGGTACGCGGACGGGTCCACAGGGCGCTGGCGCGGTTGACAGTTTCCCACTCCACCGCAGGGGCTTCTTCGCCTTCGGCAACGGTCTGTTCCTTGGGCAACTCGATCGGCAACGCGATGTGGTCGGAGTACTTCTTGATGATGTTGCGCAGACGCCAGCCATCGGCGAATTCGTCTTCACCGGCTTTCAAGTGCAGCACGATGCGGGTGCCGCGGTCAGCCTTGTCGATAGTGGCGATTTCAAATTCGCCCTCGCCTTTGGAAGCCCAGTGCACGCCTTCGCTGGCGTCAAGGCCGGCGCGGCGGCTGAATACTTCAACCTTGTCGGCGACGATGAAGGCCGAATAGAAGCCCACGCCGAATTGGCCGATCAGGTGAGAGTCTTTTTTCTGGTCGCCCGACAGGTTCTTCATGAAATCTGCGGTGCCGGACTTGGCGATGGTCCCCAGGTGGGTGATCGCATCGTCACGGCTCATGCCGATACCGTTGTCTTCGAGGGTGACGGTCTTGGCGTCTTTGTCGTAGCTCACACGGATCTTGAGTTCCGCGCCGCCTTCCAGCAACTCGGGCTTGGACAGGGCTTCGAAACGTAATTTATCGACAGCGTCAGAGGCGTTCGAGATCAATTCGCGAAGGAAAATTTCCTTGTTGGAATACAGCGAATGGATCATGAGGTGCAGCAGTTGCTTCACCTCGGTCTGGAAGCCCAGGGTTTCCTTTTGAGTTTCCACACTCATGGTCATCAAACTCCAATTGGATGGCAGTGGCCGCGCCCTTGAGGGTTGGCGGCGGGTTGTCATCAAAGTTGGGGACTAAGACCAGGATTTCAAGGGCGGACCAATTCCTCAATTTTGAAATGTGCCCGGGCAGTGGCAATCGGTTCGGCCGGCGTGCTCTGCCAAGCGGTAATCGCCACGTTGGCCACGCGCCGGCCCTGGCGCCATACCTGACACTTGGCATAGGTGTCCCGAAACTGGCCGGCGCGCAGGTAATCCAGGGAGAAGTCGATGATTTTCGGCAGGCCCGGAGCGCCAGTGAACACCAGCAGGTGCATGGCGGCTGCCAGCTCCATGAAGCCGGCGATCACCCCGCCATGCAGCGCTGGCAATATGGGGTTACCAATATTGTCCTTGCTGGCCGGCAGGCGAAACAGCAACTCATCCCCCAGGCGGGTGCATTCGATGCCGATCAGCCTGGCATAGGGCACCAGCTCGAGCAGCGCATCGTAGTTGCCACGGTCGAGGGCTTGCTCCAGGCGCGTCTTGAACCGATGCGTCATGCCTGTTCTCCCTTGATGACAGTGCCCAAGCCTTGAGTCCCTTTGAGGCGCTTGCCCATGCGCATGAACGTGCCTACCACATGGGCGATAGGTTGTTGCGGGTCATCCTGATAGGCAACGCCACGGGTGAAGATCACGTCGGTGGTGACCCGGTAGCATTGCGCGAAGCCATACACCGGCTTATGGGGTTCGGCGGGATGCATGTAGTCGATACGCAGGTCCAGGGTGGGGCACACCTCGAACTCGGGCAATACGCACAGGGTCGCCATGCCGCAAGCGGTGTCCATCAAGGAGGTCAGCGCGCCGCCGTGGATCACCCCGGTCAGGGGATCACCGACAATATGCGGCCCATAAGGCAGTACGAGGGTCATGCCCTCCTCGCTGGCTTCATGCACCGCCACACCCAGCACCTGGCAATGGCGCAGGGCCGAAACGAAGCGCACGGCACGCTCCAACAAAGGGTTTACGGTCATTGTTTTTAGACTCTTATTAGTGTGAATTCGGCGGATTGGAATGACTGGGTAAAGTTCCTGTACGAAACATGCTATATATCTGTGGGACATAAGGAACTAATGCTGGCCCCTTGGGTTCGAAAGGCCAGTAGATATCTTCAATAAGGAGAAACACCCCATGCGTAAGACATTAGCTATTTCCATGATGCTGGCCGCTGCTCTCGGTCTGGCTGCCTGCGACAAGAAATCCGAAGACAAAGCCCAAGACGCTGCTGCACATGCTGAGCAAGCTCAGCAAGATATGGCTAAAGCACAGGATAAAGTGAACGACGCTGCGAAAGAAAACGCCGAAGC
The DNA here is from genome assembly GCF_016405475.1 of Pseudomonas sp. MF6767. Classification (NCBI taxonomy): domain Bacteria; kingdom Pseudomonadati; phylum Pseudomonadota; class Gammaproteobacteria; order Pseudomonadales; family Pseudomonadaceae; genus Pseudomonas; species Pseudomonas sp. MF6767. The sequence continues at coordinate 108,745 of NZ_JAEKCY010000009.1, forward strand.
TGCCAAAGCTCAGGCCGAATCGAACGAAGCTGCTGCAAAAGAAGCTGCACCTGCCGCACCTGCAGAACCTGCCAAGCAGTAATCGCAGGGTTTGAAGCTGTATTGCAGCAAAAAGAAAGCCCGCTGACTAAGCGGGCTTTTCTTTGTCTGCGATTTACTGCCAGCGCTACGATGCGCCCTCTTTTACAGCGTCGACTACTGGCATATCGGTCGGGGTATACACCATCACCTGCAATACATCGGAATGGAACTCGCGGCGGTACAGCACCAACACCACCCCACTGCTCATCAACATGAACAACCAGGGGCTGACAAACCAGGCCAGCATGGTCATGCCGAAGTAATACGCACGCAGGCCAAAGTTGAACTGGTTGGCCGCCATCGAAATCACCCGCGCCGCCCGCAAGGCAAATGCATTGCGCTCCTGCTCCGACACATGTCGTTCACCAATCATCGGCGCCGAGCCCACCAGCACCGCCGCGAAGTTGTACTGACGCATGCACCAGCTGAAAGTAAAAAACGCATAGACAAATACCAGGGCCAGGCACAGCAACTTGACCTCCGACATGCCCTGGGACGCCTGCTGCACCATTGGAATGTCTGCCAGCAACGACACCGCCCGCTCCGAAGCACCGAGCACGGTCAGGATACCCGCAAGGATGATCAAGGTACTGGAGGCAAAGAACGAGGCATTACGCTCCAGGTTGCCGATCACGCTGGCATCGGCGATGCGGTTATCGCGCAACAGCATGCGGCGCATCCAGTCTTCACGGTAGAGGTGCAACACGCTGGCCAGGCAGGCCGTATCTCGAGCTTTCCAAGTGGCGTAACGGGTATAGCCGCCCCAGCAGAGGATGAACCACAGGGCGGCAAGCAGGTGGACTTGATTGGTTTCGACGAACGACATGCGGGTCCTTCTAAATGTGAGCCCGGTGAGTTGTGCAACAAATATCAAAACCCCGGTCGTACTACCTGTCTTTTATGAGAATTCCTGTTTCCAGATATGCATGAGTTCGGCCTTGGAACCAATAGGACGCCTCCACTCACTTAGTTGGCCCCAAGGCACGAAGCCTCGATCATTTCTCAGGCGGAAGGAACTGCATATCTATCCTTAGGATGTTAAATGCGCTCAACGTCTCTCTCTGTCAGCCAAACACCTGCGCCGCAAGCGATCCAGCTGTCCGTGGGCACAGCCTCTGAATCGACAACGCAACACCCGCCTTTATCGCATCACCCTCAGCCCAAGCCGTTGGGACTAGACCCGGATGATCGGATCAAAATCCAAGTAGCCGGCATAAAGCCAGTCGTTGCCAATGATACAGGGCCGAACGCAGTCGCCGCGCAATCCCAATTGATTGAGCAGCATCAGGCGTACAACCAGAAAATTATTGATTTACTCAGTCACCAGATGACATTCCAACGCTTCACCCAGGCTCAGTTGAAAAAAGCCTTTCCCCAGCTCACATCAATCGACCCGAACATTATCCACGTCAACACCTATCGAAAACAGCCGCCGGCAGAGCCCGTGCTGATTTCTACGCAAACCTTATCGGAGGCATTGCTCGAAAAAGTCGCGCAAGTCCACATAAACGCCGTCACTGGCACGCCCAACACTGAAGAGCACAGTGCCGACATACAAACGGGCTTTTACATTGACGGACCTGCGGGTGCTCCCCAAACCAGGTTGGAGCATCAGGGTTCCCTGCTGACGCTTGCACACGATATCGCAACCCGCTTTTCAGGCGCGCTCAGTAGCTACTGGAAAAGATCACCCGTAGGCTCCCCCAAGCAGCCATCACGTTCAGCCCAACTGCTCGCCCTGCATCGGCAAATGCTTTCCACCGAGGCAGCCCTGCGGGTTGAAGACGGAACCCTCAGCGAGGCTGGCAAAAAGTTGATCGACACCGCCTTTCAGTACCCCACCCTTGAAGCACGCGAGCGCGAACTTCCCGCAGGGGATCGGCCTGGGGTGTATCCGATCCGGATAGATGACAACTCCGCCAGCGGCGCATTTTTAGCCGGTTGTTTTCTTATCACTCGCAGCGACGGCTCGTCGGCCGAGGCACCTTACACCGCAAGTGACACCCGTAATATCGGGCTGGATGACACCACCGGGCCTGTAGTGCTTTACACCCCCGGGGACGGTTTCGAGGAGTTCGCGAGCCCTGGCAAAGCCCGCGAAGCATTGATGCAGAGAATCGATAATGATGACGAGAAGGCCAACCTGCTACTCAAAAGTCTACCGGTGTCGGTAGAGCACAGTCGAAACCCTCCGTGGGGTGATGATTTAATGCTGGGATTCGCCCCCGTCTGCGGCGACGTAGTGGCACAAACCTTTCCCCAGTTGTTGCAGCGACAGGCTGACGAGGTCAATGAAACCATGCAGGCCGGGTTCGCCCAAGCGCAAGCCGAAGCTGGCTCCTCTCGCACACCGTCGTTGCTCTCTGCCCAAACTGTCGAAACCATCAATGATGCAGCGGATCTTTCACTGCATTTCGATGGCAGTAATGCCCTGCTCGCACGCAATGAGCAACTGCACAACAAACTGCAGCCACAATGGCTTAAAGAACTGACTCCCCAACAAGAAACGAGCTATAGGGAGCTGGAGGAAGCACAGGATACAAGCCTTACGCACTTGCAAGCGCTATTGGCAAACATCCCGGCCCCCAACATTTTCGCCAAACAGTTGCTGGCCCAGGCGTTGAAAGCCAAGCTGCCGGACCGCTACCGGCACGAGGAAATAGACCCTGACCACGTGATGGTTCAGATGACCACACAGCAGTCGAGCAATCGCGGCCTTTTAGGTTCCGCAAACGCACCAAAGCCGAAGATCCACACCCGATCGCTTACCGACCTGACGCTCATGAACACAACGCCATGGCATGAACGCTCGCCGACGAGCACCTGGGCCGCTCGCGTCGTAAGTGCCAATGGAAAATACCTGCTGACCCTGGATAAGCCGTTTCTCGAGGACCTGATCAGCCAAACCGATGTGGGCGGCAAATACCTCAAACTACTGGATGACAAACTCAGCCCCACTGCCACCTCCGACGAAGCCAGGGTGCTGCCCGACGCGTGGAAAAACCATCTGAAGGCAAGGATGGCCAAGGACGCGTTCATCACCAGCCTGGATCCCGACGCCTATCTGAACAGGCAAAAAATCGCCGAACAATGGATCGAAGCGACGCTTGAGCATAGCGACTCCACCACCTGGCCAATCGTGAATGGTGCGTCCATCGTCTCGCATAGAGTGGTCCTGAACGGCAAACCCGTCCAGGGCATGATGGTCATCAAACCGACCAACCACCCCTCGCTGGTGCTGTACAGCCCGGATGCTCCCGACGGACGTCCTTTCAGAGAAATTGTGGACGAGGATCAACTTAACACGCTGCTGAACACGTCCGAGTGGATGTCCTACATGGATCAGCGGGTATCACCTGTTGATCGATACAATATTCACGACACCCTGTTTTTGCCTCAGCTCGGCACGTGGCTCAAGAAATTCGCGGCCGACCATGAAGCGGGCATCCGGCTGAAGCCGTTCAAAGGTAGCATCACTGAAAACCTGTACATGCAGGAGGTGGGGTTACTCAGAGGGAGAGCGTCGGTTGGGATGACAACCAGCGCAGAGATATCGGCCCGATCCACAGCCAACAAATTAATGTTCGCCGCAGACATAGCCCAATTCGTTCTAAGCCTCATCCCGGTCAACGCTGGTATGTCAGCCACCAACAGGCTCTCCAAGGCTGCGCTAAGAACGTTGCGTACACCCGGACAAAGCCTGCCCAAGCTCCTCACCCAACCGGGACGCTGGGGGGCGGTGTACAACGACTTCGCCATGGCTGCGTCGGGTATCCCTTTACTCAAAAGGACCCCGTTGCGCCCAGTGTTCAGAAGCCCTGGGCGCACGCTCCAACAGCGACTGACAATCACGGCAGGTACAAACGGTACGCCAAGCGGTCACGTCGTACCGGTTCCGGGTACGTCGATATCGGCCGGCCGCCCCTCAAGCATCCCGACTCAATTGCCGAACCCGGCCCACCCTGTACAGAACCGTGGGGACCTCGCCGCGCACGCACTGGATAATCAGCTACTGGCAGGAAAACCGCTCAGCGCCACCGGGCCACAACAAGTCGGTGAAAAATGGTTGATCCGTTACACCGATAACTCAGACGTGAGCAGGGTCTATCAAATAAGCCCAGCGTTCAAATTCGAATCAGGATTTGTAAACGTTATAAACCCCGAGACAAAGCGTCGGGTGGCTACGCTTTTGAACAAAGGGAACGGCGAATGGGTGCTAACCGGTTTGCCGGGAGGCGCCAAACTACCTCAAACGCTAGCCCCCCTACCGCAGCCTCATTCTGCCTCCTCGGCGGAAAACCTAGTGCCTGCAAGCAGCTCCACCACCTCCGGCAGTTCGCGAATAGAGCCGCCCATTCGAAAACCACTTGCAGTGCTGGTCAATACCAGGGCTCGTGACCTGAACGCCGAGCTGCATCTGGCCGGAGCGGCATTGAACCCCCGAGCGGCCCGAGCGGAACTGGTTCGCATCACAAAGCCGGATGACCTGAAGGTTGTATTGAAACCCGATACAGTCAGCAAGTTCGTCTTCACTCAAGACAACCAACTGATCATCGGTACTATCGACAAAAGTGCACCGCCAAAATGGTTATCACATCCTGCAATCGCGGAAATCGGTGCTGGCAGTGGCCAATCAGAAAAGGTAGTCAGCGCAGGCTATATAAGGAAAGACGCCTTCGGGAAATTCCACCTTTCCGATGTCTCTGGACACTATCTACCCAAAAAAAGCGATTTAAGGCCCGCCCAGGAATATTTGAGGAACATGGGAGTGGATTCGACAAAGAGCAAGTTCCCGATACCCTGAAACAGGCAACCTGGCTTGGCACTGCGTACAAAAAAAGCCCCGGATCATTTGATCCGGGGCTTTTTAATTGCAGCGTATAAGTCAGAGGTTTTAAGCGATCGCTTCGCTGCGCTTGCCCAGCATACGGTCAATCACCACGGCCACGACCAGCGTCATCACCGACGGCACCAGCCACGCCAAGCCTTGTTCGCTCAACGGCAGGTTTACCAGTTGCGTAGGCATCCAACCCGCCAGGCCCGCACCCTTGAGTGCGTCGATGCAGCCAAAGATGAACGACACCAGCATCACCGGGCCGACAATACGGCCCTGTTCCTGCCAGAACCCTTTGCAGAAGCTCAAGGCCACCAACACGATGCACGGCGGGTAGATCGCGGTCAGCACCGGGATCGAGAAGGCAATGAGTTTGGTCAAGCCCAGGTTGGACACAAACAGCGAGAACAGTGCCAGGATCACCACCAGGGTCTTGTAGGACAGCGGCAGGATCTTACTGAAGTACTCGGCGCAGGCACAGGTCAGGCCCACGGCGGTCACCAGGCATGCCAGGGAAATCAGCACGGCGAGGAAACCACTACCCAGGGAGCCGAACGTGTATTGCACATAGGCGTGCAGTACCGCCGCGCCATTGCTGGCACCCGCGGCCACGGCATGGCTGCCCGAACCCAGACGGAACAGGCTGACGTACACCAGTGCCAGGCCCACGCCGGCAATTAGCCCGGCAATGATCGCGTAACGGGTGATCAGCTTGGGCGACTCGACGCCACGGGAGCGGATAGCGTTGACGATCACAATGCCGAACACCAGGGCGCCCAGGGTATCCATGGTCAGGTAACCATTGATAAAGCCTTGGGAGAACGGCGCGGCAACGTATTCCGGCGTGGCAACCCCCACCTCACCGGCGGGCAAGGCAAACGCAGCGATACCGAGGATAGCCAGGGCGATGATCTTCAGCGGCGCCAGGAAACGGCCCACGGTGTCCAGCAGTCGCCCTGGATACAGGGAGACAAAGAACACCACCAGGAAATACACCGAGCTGTAGAGGAACAACGCCAACGGGCTTTCACCGGTCAAGGGCGCCAGGCCCACTTCAAACGATACTGTTGCGGTGCGTGGGGTCGCAAACAGCGGGCCCACTGCCAGGTAGGCCGCTGCCGCCAGCAGGCCACCGGCAATCTTGCCAATTGGGCTGCTCAGCGCGTCCATGCCACCACCGACCTTGGCCAGGGCGATCACGGTGACCACCGGCAAACCGACTGCGGTGATCAGGAAGCCCAGCGCCGCCATCCACACATGCGGCCCGGACTGCAAACCCACGATAGGCGGGAAGATGATGTTGCCGGCGCCCACGAACAGGGCAAAGGTCATAAAGCCCAGCGCCAGGATATCCTGGCTTTTCAACACTTTCATTTGAGGAAATACCACACTACTGAATCGGAATTTAGAGAGGGCTTCCCTATGGATGAGGGAAATGCTGCCGGCCCTTGTGGGGACCGACCGGTCTAGCGCGCAGCTTCCTTTTGGGACGCGGACGCATAAAGAGGCGGCTAGAGTACAGAATCAGGCTGACAAACGCACTGTTGCGGGGCGAACTGTCCGATAAGCGACATTTGAATGTCGCGTTTTCATACTTAATTGGGCAACACAGAACCCTGTGGGAGCTGGCTTGCCTGCGATGGCATCGACTCGGTTTGGCTGATGCACCCAGTTGCCTGTATCGCAGGCAAGCCAGCTCAGACATTGAACCGAGCACATTCGTCAATCTGGCTATATCCAGAATGCACAAAGGCCACCCGAAGGTGGCCTTTGTGTGGTGAAGCGTCAGCTAAGCGCGAGGCTTACTTGACAGCCCAACCGGTCAGCTCGGCCAGGGCCTTGCCGATGTCTGCCAGCGAACGCACGGTTTTAACGCCTGCGTCTTGCAGTGCAGCGAATTTCTCGTCTGCAGTGCCTTTGCCGCCAGAGATGATTGCGCCAGCATGGCCCATGCGCTTGCCCGCAGGGGCAGTCACACCAGCGATGTAGGAAACAACCGGCTTGGTCACGTGTGCCTTGATGTAGGCAGCCGCTTCTTCTTCAGCCGAACCGCCGATCTCACCGATCATCACGATCGCTTCGGTCTTCGGGTCTTCCTGGAACAGCTTCAGGATGTCGATGAAGTTGGAGCCTGGGATCGGGTCACCGCCAATGCCGACGCAAGTCGACTGACCGAAACCGGCGTCAGTGGTCTGCTTTACAGCTTCGTAGGTCAGGGTGCCGGAACGGGAAACGATACCGACTTTACCTGGCAAGTGAATGTGACCTGGCATGATGCCGATCTTGCATTCGCCTGGGGTGATCACGCCTGGGCAGTTAGGGCCGATCAGGACTACACCCAGCTCGTCGCACTTAACTTTAGCGTCCAGCATGTCCAGGGTAGGAATGCCTTCGGTGATGCAGACGATCAGCTTGATGCCGCCGAAGGCCGCTTCCAGGATCGAGTCCTTGCAGAAAGGAGCTGGAACGTAGATCACGCTGGCAGTGGCGCCAGTGGCTTCTACCGCTTCTTTCACGGTGTTGAACACGGGCAGGCCCAGGTGCTCGGTGCCGCCTTTGCCTGGTGTTACGCCGCCAACCATCTGGGTGCCGTATTCGATGGCTTGCTGGGTGTGGAAACTACCTTGCGAACCGGTAATACCCTGGCAGATAACTTTGGTGTCTTTATTGATCAGGACGCTCATTACTTGCCCTCCGCAGCTTTGACAACTTGTTGAGCAGCGTCGGTCAGGCTGGTAGCCGCGATGATGTTCAAACCGCTTTCTGCCAGTACTTTAGCGCCCAGTTCAGCGTTGTTACCTTCAAGGCGAACAACAACCGGGATTTTAACGCCGACTTCTTTCACTGCACCGATGATGCCTTCGGCAATCATGTCGCAACGAACGATGCCGCCGAAGATGTTGACCAGTACTGCGGCGACGTTGGAGTCGGACAGGATGATCTTGAACGCTTCGGTAACGCGTTCCTTGGTAGCGCCACCACCTACGTCGAGGAAGTTGGCTGGCTTGCCGCCATGCAGGTTGACGATGTCCATGGTACCCATGGCCAGGCCGGCACCGTTGACCATGCAGCCGATGTTACCTTCCAGGGCTACGTAGTTCAGTTCGAACTTGGCAGCGTGCGCTTCGCGCGGATCGTCTTGCGACGGATCGTGGAAAGTCTTCAGCTTAGGCTGACGGTACATGGCGTTGGCGTCGATGTTGATCTTGGCATCGAGGCAGTGCAGATCGCCGTCAGCCTTGATCACCAGCGGGTTCACTTCCAGCAGGGCCAGATCGTGATCCTGGAACAGTTTGGCCAGACCTACGAAGATCTTGGCGAACTGGGCAACTTGCTTGCCTTCCAGGCCCAGCTGGAAAGCCAGTTCACGACCCTGGAATGGCTGAGCGCCAACCAGTGGATCGATAGTGGCCTTCAGAATTTTTTCTGGGGTTTCGTGAGCGATTTTCTCGATGTCCACGCCACCTTCGGTGGAAGCCATGAACACGATGCGACGGCTCGAACGGTCAACGACAGCGCCCAGGTACAGCTCTTTAGCGATATCAGTGCACGATTCAACCAGGATCTTGGTGACTGGTTGGCCATTGGCATCAGTCTGGTAAGTCACCAGACGCTTGCCCAGCCACTGCTGTGCGAAGGCCTTGGCGTCTTCTTTGCTGCGAACCAGCTTGACGCCGCCCGCTTTACCGCGACCACCGGCGTGGACCTGGGCTTTGACAACCCACTCGCTGCCGCCGATTTTGTCGCAAGCTTCTGCTGCTGCTTCCGGGGTGTCTACTGCGTAGCCCTTGGAAACTGGCAGGCCGTATTCAGCGAACAGCTGCTTACCCTGATACTCGTGAAGATTCATGCTTTTTACCGTCTTCGTTAGGTACTGCGCATTCGGCGCTGCGCTCATTATGAGTGCCGCGCCACCTGTGACTGCTGCTCGCGCAACTTGCGGGGCTTATGGCCCGTAAAGCTGCGCAAGGCTGCGTCCAGCGGATATTCCGCGGTGAGTCTTGCGCGCAAGGCTCACGACGGGCAACTCCGCCGTGGTTTCTTATTATCTCGCTTAGCGCTTCTTGCGGTTGGCGATGTGGATGGCGCCGCCATTCACTGCCAACGCAGCTTCGTGCAGCGCTTCGGACAGGGTCGGATGGGAGAAGACCATCATGCCCAAGTCCTCGGCACTGGTGCCGAATTCCATGCCGATCGCGCCTTGCTGAACCAGTTCTGCAGCGCTTGGGCCAATCACGTGGACGCCCAATACGCGGTCAGTCTTGGCATCAGCGATGACTTTGACAAAACCACCGGTGTCGTTGGCTGCCATGGCACGGCCAGAAGCGGCAAACGGGAAGGTGCCGACGTTAACTTCAACGCCTTCAGCTTTCAACTGCTGTTCGTTCTTGCCGACCCATGCAATTTCCGGGTGGGTGTAGATAACCGATGGGATCAGGTCGTAGTTCATCTGGGTCTTGTGACCCTTGATGCGCTCGACAACCATGATGCCTTCTTCGGAAGCCTTGTGGGCCAGCATCATGCCACGAACCACGTCACCAATGGCATAGACGCCAGGCACAGTGGTAGCGCAATGATCGTCAACGTGGATGAAACCACGCTCGTCGATGTTCACGCCGCTGTCGGAAGCCAACAGGTCATTGGTCACTGGGCGGCGACCAACGGCAACGATCAGCTTGTCGAAGGTGATGGTCTGCTCGCCGTCTTTATCGGTGTAGGTCACCACGACTTCTTCGCCGTTGACCTTGGAACCGGTAACACGGGCGCCAAGCTTGATGTCCAGACCTTGTTTGGTCAGGGTTTTCAGCGCTTCCTTGGAGACTGCAGTGTCAGCCGCCAGCAGGAACGTGTCCAGGGCTTCCAGCACGGTGACTTCAGCGCCAAGGCGCGACCATACCGAGCCCAGCTCCAGACCGATGACGCCAGCGCCGATCACGCCCAGGCGCTTAGGCACAGCCTGGAATTCCAGGGCGCCGGTCGAATCAACGATCACGTTGTTATCAACAGGAGCAGGCGGAATGTCGATTGGACGCGAACCTGGCGCCAGGATCACGTTTTCGGCTTCGATGACTTCAACCGAACCGTCTGGCTTGGTGACTTCAACTTTCTTGCCGGCCAGCAGCTTGCCGTGGCCTTGAATCGAAGTAACGCCGTTGGCCTTGAACAAGGTCGCAACGCCGGAAGTCAGGCCTTTGACGATGTTGGCTTTACGGCCGACCATTGCTGGTACGTCCATGGTCACGCCAGCATGGTTGATGCCGTGGATCGCGAAGCCGTCTTGGGCTTCGTGGAATTTCCAGGAGCTGTCCAGCAGCGCCTTGGACGGAATGCAACCCACGTTCAGGCAGGTACCGCCCAGCGCCAGTTTGCCCTCCTTGTCGGTGTATTTTTCGATGCAAGCAGTGGAGAGGCCCAGTTGCGCAGCCTTGATGGCGGCAACATAGCCGCCAGGGCCTGCACCAATCACTACAACGTCAAATTTCTGTGTCATGAAAATAGATCCTCTATTTGCGACAAGCTTCTAGCCACACGTTGCAAGCCAAGCTGCTTTTTCCTACAGCTTGTAGCTCGCAACGTGCAACTGCTTCTATCAGATGTCCAGGAGCAGGCGAGCCGGATCTTCCAGCAGGTTCTTGATGGTCACCAGGAACGTCACGGCTTCTTTACCGTCGATCAGGCGGTGATCGTAAGACAGTGCCAGGTACATCATTGGGCGGATCACGACCTGGCCGTTGATGGCCATCGGACGCTGGATGATGTTGTGCATGCCCAGGATCGCGGCTTGCGGTGGGTTGACGATCGGCGTCGACATCATCGAACCGAAGGTACCACCGTTGGTGATGGTGAAGGTACCGCCGGTCATCTCGTCGATGGTCAGCTTGCCGTCACGGGCTTTCTTGCCGAAGCCAGCGATGCCGCCTTCGATTTCGGCCAGGCTCATCAGCTCGGCGTTACGCAGGACTGGAACCACCAGGCCGCGGTCGCTGGAGACGGCAACGCCGATATCTGCGTAGCCGTGGTAAACGATGTCGCCGCCGTCGATCGAAGCGTTGACTGCCGGGAAGCGCTTCAGCGCTTCGGTGGCCGCTTTCACGAAGAACGACATGAAGCCCAGGCGCACGCCGTTGTGGGACTTCTCGAACAGGTCCTTGTACTTCGAACGCAGGGCCATGACTTCGGTCATGTCGACTTCGTTGAAGGTGGTCAGCATCGCCATGTTCGACTGAGCTTCAACCAGGCGCTTGGCCACGGTGGCACGTACACGAGTCATCGGTACGCGCTTCTCGGTGCGGTCGCCAGCGGCAAACACAGGCGCAGCGGCAGCAGGCGCTGCAGCCTTGGCAGGTGCGGCAGCCGGAGCGTTCTTCTTGGCTTCAACTGCGGCAACCACGTCTTCCTTGGTCACACGGCCATCTTTGCCGGTGCCCTTAATGGAAGCCAGGTTGATGCCGTTTTCCTCAGCCAGTTGACGCGCAGCCGGTGCAGCGATTGGATCTTCGCCACCCGCAGCCGGTGCGGCAGGCGCAGAAGCAGCCAGTGCAGCAGCGGCAGGAGCAGGAGCAGCGGCAGCAGCGCTGCCCTCTTCGATCGAGCCCAGTACCTGATTCGACAGAACGGTAGCGCCCTCTTCAGCAACGATTGCGCCCAGCACGCCGTCAGCTTCGGCCAATACTTCCAGAACGACTTTGTCGGTCTCGATGTCGACGATCAGGTCGTCACGCTTGACGGCCTCGCCTGGTTTCTTGTGCCAAGTGGCAACGGTGCCATCGGCAACCGATTCCGGGAATGACGGGGCTTTGATTTCGATAGCCATTATCTGTAGGTCCTTAAAATTCGGTTTCAGTCAGCGCGAAGGCGTTAAACAGTGAAAGCATCTTGCAGCAGTTTTTCCTGCTGCTCGGCGTGCATCGACGCATAACCACAGGCAGGTGCAGCAGAAGCATCACGACCGGCGTACTCAAGGACCAAGGCCTTGTTGTGGTTGCCGATGCTGCGACGCAGATGATGCTGGCTGCTGTACCAGGCGCCCTGGTTCATCGGTTCTTCCTGACACCACACTACGTTCGTGAGGTTGGTGTAAGGCGCGATGATCTCCATGAGGTCATCTTCCGGGAACGGATAAAGCTGCTCGATACGCACGATGGCGATGTCTTCGCGGCCTTCGGCACGGCGTTTTTCCAGCAGATCGTAGTAGACCTTGCCGCTGCACAGGATCAGGCGAGTGACCTTGGCGGCGTCCAGCGTATCGATCTCTGGAATCACGGTCTGGAACGAACCTTGGGCCAGATCTTCCAGGGTCGAAACGGCCAGTTTGTGACGCAACAGCGACTTCGGCGTCAGCACCACCAGCGGCTTGCGCAGCGGACGGATCACCTGGCGGCGCAGCAAGTGGTAGATCTGCGCCGGGGTCGTCGGCACGCACACCTGAATGTTGTGCTCTGCGCACAGTTGCAGGTAACGCTCCAGACGGGCCGAGGAGTGCTCCGGGCCCTGACCTTCATAACCGTGTGGCAGCAGCATGGTCAGACCGCACAGACGGCCCCACTTGTGCTCGCCGCTGGTGATGAACTGGTCGATAACCACCTGGGCACCGTTGGCGAAGTCGCCGAACTGGGCTTCCCAGATCACCAGCGCGTTCGGCGTGGTGGTCGAGTAACCGTATTCGAACGCCAGTACGGCTTCTTCGGACAGGAACGAATCGTACAGGTCGAAACGTGGCTGGCCTTCGTAAAGGTTCTGCAACGGGATGTAGGTGCCCGCGTCTTTCTGGTTGTGCAATACAGCATGACGGTGCGAGAACGTACCGCGGCCGATGTCCTGGCCGGTCATGCGGATCGGGTGACCTTCGAACGCCAGGGTCGCGTACGCCATGGTTTCGGCGTAACCCCAGTTGATCGGCAGGCCACCAGCTTGCATCTTCTGACGGTCTTCGTAGATCTTCGCAACCTGGCGCTGTACGACGAAGCCTTCGGGAATTTCCAGCAGCTTGGCGGACAGTTCCTGCAACGTCTTCAAATCGAACGAGGTATCGTGACGGGCAGTCCAGGTGTGACCCAGGTACGGGCGCCAGTCGACGAACAGCTCTTTGTTCGGCTCCTTGACCAGGCTTTTCACTACATGCAGGCCGTTGTCCAGCGCGTTGCGGTATTCGTCGACTTTCGCCTGAACACGCGCATCGTCAACCACGCCGGCCTTGGTCAGGCTTTCGGCGTACAGCTCACGGGTGGTGCGCTGCTTGGTGATCTGCTGGTACATCAACGGCTGGGTGCCGCTTGGCTCGTCCGCTTCGTTGTGACCGCGACGGCGGTAGCAAACCAGGTCGATGACCACGTCACGCTTGAACTGCATGCGGTAGTCGACAGCCAGTTGGGTCACGAACAGCACGGCTTCCGGATCATCGCCATTCACATGGAGGATCGGCGCCTGGATCATCTTGGCAACGTCGGTGGCGTACTCGGTGGAGCGCGCATCCAACGGGTTGCTGATGGTGAAGCCCACCTGGTTGTTGATGACGATGTGAACGGTACCGCCGGTCTTGAAGCCGCGAGTCTGCGACATCTGGAACGTTTCCAGGACCACGCCTTGACCGGCAAATGCCGCGTCACCGTGGATGGAAATCGGCAGCACTTTCTCACCGGTGGCGTCGTTACGACGATCCTGGCGAGCACGCACCGAACCCTCGACCACTGGCGAAACGATTTCCAGGTGGGAGGGGTTGAATGCCATGGCCAGGTGAACTTCACCGCCGGTGGTCATCACGTTGGACGAGAAGCCCTGGTGGTATTTAACGTCACCGGAACCCAACTCGACCTTCTTCTTGCCTTCGAACTCGTCGAACAGCTCACGCGGGTTCTTGCCGAAGGTGTTGACCAACACGTTCAGGCGACCACGGTGAGCCATGCCGATCACGATTTCCTTGGTGCCATAGGAACCGGAACGCTGGATCAGCTCGTCGAGCATCGGAATCAGGCTTTCGCCGCCTTCCAGGCCGAAACGCTTGGTGCCTGGGTATTTGGTGCCCAGGTATTTTTCGAGGCCTTCGGCCGCGGTCACACGCTCCAGCAGGTGGCCGCGCACATCGGCGGACAATACCGGACGGCCACGCACGCCTTCCAGGCGGTGCTGGAACCACTGGCGCTGCTCGGAATCAGTGATGTGCGTGAATTCAGCGCCGATGGTGCGGCAATATGTCTGCTGCAACGCTTCGTGAATTTCGCGTAGGCTCGCTTCCTCTTTGCCGATGAACAGGTCGCCGGCACGGAAGGTCGTATCAAGATCGGCATTGGTCAAGCCGTAATGATTGATCGACAGGTCTGCAGGTGCAGGACGCTGCCACAGCCCCAGCGGGTCAAGCTGGGCTGCCTGGTGGCCACGCATACGGTAGGCCTGGATCAGTCGCAGTACTTCAACTTGCTTCTTCTCGTGCTCACTGCTCACGCTGCCGGCGGAAACCGGTTGGGCGCGGCGCTGGTTCTTTGCCAGCAGCACGAACTGATCGCGAATTGTTGCGTGCGATACATCGGTGGCAGCGTTGCCGTCTGAAGACAACGTCTGAAATTTGGTGCGCCATTCTTCTGGCACAGCGTTAGGGTCGTGCAGGTAGAGCTCATAAAGCTCTTCCACATAGGCAGCGTTACCACCTGAAAGATAGCCGCTGTTCCACATGCGCTGCATCACGCTTTCTTGCATGCTTGGTCACCCTCGATTTGGGGACACCACCGGCGAAAACACCGAGTCTGCTTGCAAAAGGCCAAGTGCAGCGACCAAAACAAGCCACTTAGGATCACGCTGATAGTTCGGGTACCAACCCGAATGCCCCTGCTTGTCTCATTTCTTCAAAATAAGAGCCGCGGCTTTGTAAGTCGCTGCTCAAGTTAAAACTACGGCGCCGGTTGAAGCCTGCGCCGTAGCATTTACGGGCACAACGGTCCTGCTTTTACTACAACGTCAGTTACACGCCGCTCTGCAGCAGCATGTTACGGATGTGACCAATGGCCTTAGTCGGGTTCAGGCCTTTAGGACATACGTTGACGCAGTTCATGATCCCGCGGCAGCGGAATACGCTGAACGGGTCATCCAGCGAAGCCAGACGCTCGGACGTCTTGGTGTCGCGGCTGTCTGCCAGGAAGCGGTAGGCTTGCAGCAGCGCAGCTGGACCCAGGAACTTGTCCGGGTTCCACCAGAAGGACGGGCAGGATGTCGAGCAGCAAGCGCACAGGATGCACTCGTACAGGCCATCGAGCTTTTCACGTTCTTCCGGGGACTGCAGACGCTCGATGGCCGGAGCCGGCGTGTCGTTCTGCAGGAACGGCTTAACTTTCTCGTATTGCTTGTAGAAGATGCTCATATCGACGACCAGGTCACGGATAACCGGCAAACCTGGCAGCGGACGAACGATCAGCTTGTTGCCTTTGACCACGGCGGACAGCGGCGTGATGCACGCCAGGCCGTTTTTGCCGTTGATGTTCATGCCGTCGGAACCGCACACACCTTCACGGCAAGAGCGACGATAGGAGAAACCCTCGTCCTGCTCTTTGATCAGTGCCAGTACATCCAGCACCATCAGGTCTTTACCACCGGTATCGACCTGGAATTCCTGCATGAACGGCGCAGCGTCCTGATCAGGGTTGTAGCGATAAACACTGACTTTCAACATGGCAGCCACCCTTAGTAAGTCCGAATCTTCGGTTCAAACGTCGGTACCGTCTTCGGCGAGAAGTTCACGGCACGCTTGGTTACGCGCTTGTCACCCGGGAAGTACAGGGTGTGGCACAACCAGTTTTCGTCGTCGCGATCTTCGAAGTCTTCACGAGCGTGAGCACCACGGGATTCTTTACGAACCTCGGCGGCGATCGCCGTCGCTTCAGCCACTTCCAGCAAGTTTTGCAGCTCAAGGGCTTCGATACGAGCAGTGTTGAACGCCTGGCTCTTATCGTTGATCTTGACGTTGGCGATGCGCTTGCGCAGGTCAGCCAGCTGGGCGATGCCCTTCTGCATGTATTCGCCGGTACGGAACACACCGAAGTAGTTCTGCATGCAGCTTTGCAGCTCGCGACGCAGGGTTGCCACGTCTTCGCCATCCGTGCGCTCGTTCAGAGCGTTCAGACGCGCCAGGGCCGCTTCGATGTTGGCGTCGGTGGCGTCATCGTATTCGATGCCGTCAGTCAGCGCCTTCTCAAGGTGCAGGCCGGCCGCACGGCCGAATACCACCAGGTCGAGCAGCGAGTTGCCGCCCAGGCGGTTGGCACCGTGAACCGATACGCAAGCCACTTCACCTACTGCGAACAGACCATGGATGATCTCGTCCTCGCCTTCGGCGTTCTGGGTGATTGCCTGGCCGTGAATGTTGGTCGGCACGCCGCCCATCATATAGTGGCAAGTTGGAACCACCGGAACCGGAGCAACTACCGGGTCAACGTGGGCAAAGGTCTTGGACAGCTCGCAGATACCAGGCAGGCGGCTGTGCAGCACTTCTTCGCCCAGGTGATCGAGCTTGAGCAGTACGTGGTCGCCATTCGGGCCACAGCCGTTACCGGCGATGATCTCTTTAACCATCGAACGAGCCACAACGTCACGACCCGCCAAGTCTTTGGCGTTCGGAGCATAACGCTCCATGAAACGCTCGCCGTGCTTGTTGATCAGGTAACCACCTTCACCACGGCAACCTTCGGTCACCAGTACACCGGCGCCGGCGATGCCGGTCGGGTGGAACTGCCACATTTCGATGTCTTGTACCGGTACGCCAGCACGCAGAGCCATGCCGACGCCGTCACCGGTGTTGATCAGGGCATTGGTGGTCGACGCGTAGATACGACCTGCACCACCGGTCGCCAGCACAGTAGCCTTGGCGCGGATGTAGGTGGTTTCACCGGTTTCGATGCAGATGGCGATCACACCGACGAACTCGCCTTGTGCGTTCTTGACCAGGTCTACCGCGTAGTACTCGTTCAGGAACGTGGTACCGGCTTTCAGGTTGCCCTGATAAAGGGTGTGCAGCAGCGCGTGACCGGTACGGTCGGACGCAGCGCAGGTACGGGCAGCCTGCCCGCCTTTACCGTAGTCCTTCGACTGGCCGCCGAATGGACGCTGGTAGATACGGCCTTGCTCGGTACGGGAGAACGGCAGACCCATGTGGTCCAGCTCGAACACCGCGGCCGGGCCTTCCTGACACATGTATTCGATAGCGTCCTGGTCACCGATGTAGTCGGAACCCTTGACGGTATCGTACATGTGCCAGCGCCAGTCATCGTTCGGGTCGGCGGAGGCGATGGCGCATGTGATGCCACCCTGGGCCGATACGGTGTGCGAGCGCGTCGGGAACACCTTGGTGATCACGGCAGTCTTGTGACCGCCCTGAGCCAGCTGCAGCGCAGCGCGCATGCCCGCACCGCCGCCACCAATAATGATGGCGTCGAATGAAATAGTTGGAATGTTAGCCATGAATCAGATACCCCAAAGAATCTGCACACCCCAGACGAAGTAAGCGAACATCGCAACGCCGCATACTGCCTGGAAGAGGAAACGTACTGCAGTCGCGGACTTGCCCAGCGCCATCGGCGTCAGGTAGTCAGTCGCGATGGTCCACATGCCAACCCAGGCGTGAGCGCCCAGGGCTACAAGGGCCAGCAGACTGAAGATTCGCATCGCATTGTGGGAAAACAGGCCGTGCCATTGCTCATAGCCGATGCCCGGGTTTGCGACGAGGTATCCGATCAGGAAAATGAAATAAGCCGCGAGAACGACCGCAGACACACGCTGTGCCATCCAGTCATAGAGGCCCGAACGCGACAGATTCGTTACGCTGGTTACCATATCCAAACTCCTGCCAGAACGATCAGCACCACGGAAATGGCGACGATGATTTTCGAGCCCAGGCGGCCGCCTTCCAGCGTCTCACCGATGCCCATGTCCATGATCAAGTGGCGCACACCGGCTACCAGGTGATACAGAAGAGAGGACAGGAGGCCCCATGCTACGAACTTGGCCAGCGGGCTGGTCAAGCATGCCTTCACCTCGGCGTATCCTTCCTCGGAACCCAGGGATTTGCTCAATGCATAAAGCATGATGCCCAAGCCCAGGAACAGGATGATGCCGGAAACACGGTGCAGGAACGACGTAACGCCGGTGATGGGGAGTTTGATGGTCCTTAGGTCTAGGTTTACAGGTCGTTGGCTATTCACGGCTTTTTTTCACACTGAAGAGCCCCTAACAATCAGGGCAAAGTTGTTGGGGAGTGCGACTGGTCAGGTAAGCACCACCCAGGGAGTGCGACCCCCAATGAAAGCAAGCCCAAAAGCCCTTGGCGGTCGGTGGCCGAGTATAGACAGTTAGGTTACTAATGACAACGCGCACACCTCACCCTAATAGCTGATTGCGCTGGCGGGATAAAAGGCGTAAATGGCAGTCAATTTCGACGAAAAAGTACGGTTAAAGCCTTCTGGCGCAAGACTTTAGGCAAATTGACATCTGGATTTATATCAATATAGTGGTGCGGGCCCTGCGTGGGGGGTCTGTCTGATGATTTGAAGCATAAATAGGAGGCCACATGGCTGACAAAAAAGCGCAGTTGATCATCGAGGGCGCAGCCCCCGTCGAGCTGCCCATTTTAACCGGCACCGTTGGTCCCGATGTTATCGACGTACGGGGCCTGACGGCCACGGGCCGTTTTACTTTCGACCCAGGCTTCATGTCGACCGCTTCCTGCGAGTCGAAGATCACCTATATCGATGGTGACAATGGCATTCTGCTTCATCGCGGCTACCCGATCGAGCAACTGGCTGAAAAGTCGGACTACCTGGAAACCTGCTACCTGCTGCTAAATGGCGAATTGCCAACAGCCGAGCAGAAAGCCCAGTTCGTCAGCACCGTGAAGAACCACACCATGGTTCACGAGCAGTTGAAGACCTTCTTCAACGGCTTCCGTCGCGACGCCCACCCGATGGCCGTCATGTGCGGTGTAGTAGGCGCCCTGTCGGCCTTCTATCACGACTCCCTGGACATCAATAACCCGCAGCATCGCGAAATTTCCGCGATCCGCCTGGTTGCCAAGATGCCTACCCTGGCCGCAATGGTTTACAAGTACTCCATGGGCCAACCCATGATGTACCCGCGCAACGACCTGACGTACGCGGAAAACTTCCTGCACATGATGTTCAACACCCCGTGCGAGATCAAACCGATCAGCCCGGTGCTCGCCAAGGCCATGGACCGGATCTTCATCCTCCACGCCGACCACGAGCAGAACGCTTCCACCTCTACCGTGCGCCTGGCGGGCTCTTCGGGTGCCAACCCGTTCGCCTGTATTGCCGCCGGTATCGCCGCACTGTGGGGCCCTGCCCACGGCGGTGCGAACGAAGCCGTATTGACCATGCTCGATGAAATCGGCGATGTGTCCAACATCGACACCTTCATCGCCAAGGCCAAGGACAAGAACGATCCGTTCAAGTTGATGGGCTTCGGTCACCGGGTCTACAAGAACCGCGACCCGCGCGCTACCGTCATGAAGCAGACCTGCGACGAAGTGTTGAAGGAACTGGGCATCAAGAACGATCCGCAACTCGAACTGGCCATGCGCCTGGAAGAGATCGCCCTGACCGACCCGTACTTCATCGAACGCTCGCTGTACCCGAACGTCGACTTCTACTCGGGGATCATCCTCAAGGCGATCGGCATTCCAACCAGCATGTTCACCGTGATCTTCGCCCTGGCGCGGACCGTGGGCTGGATCTCCCACTGGAAAGAAATGCTCTCCAGCCCGTACAAGATTGGCCGCCCGCGCCAGCTGTACACCGGCTACGAGTCGCGTGACATCACCAAGCTGGAAGACCGCAAGTAAGCATTCAACTGCTTAGCTGCATTGAGAACGGCCTCCCTTAGTGGAGGCCGTTTTTGTTGGTGTGGCCTGATCTACCGTCATCGCAGGCAAGCCAGCTCCCACATTGGACCGCATTCCAACAAAAGGACACGGCCCAGCGTGGGAGCCGGGCTCGCCCGCGATGAGGCCAGCCCAGGCGACACAAAAAAGCCAAGCAAAAAAATACCCCGGCCTTGCGACCGGGGTATCTCTTATGCAGCTGACGACTTAGTGATTAACCGCCCCACTCGCCCCCAGGCCAGTCTGCGAACGCACGAACTGTGGGAAGTACAGCGCACGCTCTTTCTCTGCCGCCGCCGACTTGTCGGTGATGGAGAAGAACCAGATGCCGACGAACGCAATGATCATCGAGAACAGCGCCGGGTACTCGTACGGGAAGATCGCCTTTTCATGGTGCAGGATCGACACCCAGATGGTCGGGCCGAGGATCATCAAGCCCACGGCGCTGATCAAGCCCAGCCAGCCGCCAATCATGGCGCCGCGGGTGGTGAGGTTTTTCCAGTACATGGAAAGCAGCAGCACCGGGAAGTTACAGCTGGCAGCGATGGAGAACGCCAGGCCGACCATGAACGCAATGTTCTGGCTTTCGAACAGGATACCCAGGCCGATGGCCAATACACCCAAGGCTACGGTGGTGATCTTCGACACGCGAATCTCATCTTTCTCGTTGGCTTTGCCTTTCTTGATCACGCTGGCATACAGGTCATGGGACACCGCCGAAGCACCCGCCAGGGTCAAGCCGGCAACCACCGCCAGGATGGTGGCAAACGCCACGGCCGAGATGAAGCCCAGGAAGATACTGCCACCCACCGCGTTGGCCAGGTGCACCGCCGCCATGTTGTTACCACCGAGCAAGGCGCCTGCTGCATCCTTGAACGCCGGGTTGGTGCTGACCAAAAGGATCGCGCCGAAACCGATGATGAAGGTCAGGATATAGAAGTAGCCGATGAAGCCGGTTGCGTACAGCACGCTCTTACGCGCTTCCTTGGCGTCGCTTACCGTGAAGAAGCGCATCAGGATGTGCGGCAGGCCAGCAGTACCAAACATCAGTGCCAGGCCCAGGGAGAATGCCGAGATCGGGTCCTTCACCAGGCCGCCGGGGCTCATGATCGCTTCACCTTTGGGGTGAACCTTGATCGCCTCGGAGAACAGCATGTTGAAGTCGAAGTTGACGTGCTTCATCACCATCAGCGCCATGAACGAGGCACCGGACAGCAACAGTACCGCCTTGATGATCTGCACCCAGGTGGTCGCCAACATGCCGCCGAACAGCACGTACAGGCACATCAGGATACCCACCAGGATCACCGCCACATGGTAATCAAGGCCAAACAGCAGCTGGATCAGCTTGCCCGCGCCAACCATCTGCGCGATCAGGTAGAACGCCACCACCACCAGCGAGCCACACGCCGACAGGCTGCGGATCTGGGTTTGCCCCAGGCGATAGGACGCCACGTCGGCAAAGGTGTATTTGCCCAGGTTACGCAAGCGCTCGGCGATCAGGAACAGAATGATCGGCCAGCCCACAAGGAAGCCGATCGAGTAGATCAAGCCGTCGTAACCGGAGGTGAACACCAGCGCGGAAATCCCCAGGAAGGACGCCGCCGACATGTAGTCACCGGCAATCGCCAGACCGTTCTGGAAACCGGTGATCTTGCCGCCCGCCGCATAGTAGTCCGCCGCCGACTTGTTGCGCTTGGACGCCCAATAAGTGATGCACAGGGTGGCGCCGACAAACGCGACGAACATCACAATGGCCGAGACGTTCAGCGGTTGCTTGTGCACTTCACCGGTCAATGCGTCCGCCGCCCAAACGGCCGGAGCCAACAGCGAAGCACCGAATAGAGCCAATAGACGCCGGATCATTGCGCAGCCTCCTTGAGAATCGCATTGTTCAGGTCGTCAAATTCGCCGTTGGCCCGACGCACGTAGATGCCGGTGAGAATGAAGGCCGACACAATCAGCCCGACGCCCAGGGGAATGCCCCAGGTAATCGAGGAACCAGGGCTGATCTTGGCCCCCAGCACTTGTGGCCCGTAGGCAATCAACAGGATGAAAGCGGAGTAAAGCCCTAGCATGATCGCCGAGAGAATCCAGGCGAACCTTTCCCTTTTCCTGACCAGCTCCTTGAAACGCGGGCTGTTTTGAATCGAGAGGTAAATGCTGTCGTTCATTGTTTTTATCCTCGCAGCACAGCTTTTTATTATTTTGGAACGTATCCACTGTATGCGGCTGCGCAATGGGTTCCAGACGACCTTAGTAGTAGATCGAGCTTAGCGAGGATTTGTAAAAAGTGTAGGAGCGAGCTTGCTCGCGAAAAACGTCAACGATAACGCGTTCATTCTGGATGATCGCGGTGCCTGTGCGTTCTTCGCGAGCAAGCTCGCTCCTACAATTGGGGCGGGGTTATTTAGCAGTCCATTCGGCGACGCGCTCGGGGTGCTTGGCTACCCAGTCCTTGGCCGCGGCGTCCGGCTTGGCGCCTTCTTGAATCGCCAGCATGACTTCACCGATTTCATCCTTGGAGGCCCACTGGAATTTCTTCAGGAAGGCTGCGACTTCCGGCGCTTTCTTCTCCAGGCCCTTGCTGCCGATGCTGTTGACGGTTTCAGCAGCACCATAAATCCCTTTTGGGTCGTCCAGGAAACGCAGTTTCCACTTGGCGAACATCCAGTGCGGCACCCAACCGGTGACCGCAATCGACTCCTGCTTGTCTTCGGCGCGGGTCAGTTCGGCAATCATCGCCGCACCCGAGCTGGCTTGCAGTTTGTAGTCCAGGCCATATTGCTTGATGGCTTCGTCGGTCTTGAGCATTACGCCCGAACCGGCGTCGATGCCGACGATCTTGTTTTTGAAGGTGGTATCGGTCTTGAGGTCTTCAATGGACTTGGCCTTGACGTATTCAGGCACGATCAGGCCGATCTTGGCGTCTTTGAAGTTGGGGCCGTAGTCGACCACCTTGTCCTTGTTCTTGGTCCAGTATTCACCGTGGGTTACAGGTAGCCAGGCGGAAAGCATGGCATCGAGTTTGCCGGTGGCGACGCCCTGCCACATGATCCCGGTGGCAACCGCTTGCAGTTTTACGTCGTAGCCGAGCTTTTGCTTGATCACCTCTGCCGCCACGTGAGTAGTGGCCACGCTGTCGGACCAGCCGTCCACGTAGCCGATGCTCAGGGTCTTGCTGTCGGCACTGGCCAGTGTGGAGCCCATCGCAACTACCAGAGTGGCAGCTGCGCCCAAGAGTCGTCGCATCTTCATAGTACTTCCCCGAAAGTGCTGCGCCCGACGGATGCCGAGCGACGTCAAACTGTTGTTATAGGGTGCACCGCGCCCCCTTCACGCGCATCGATCCGGTTGCTGAGGCATCAGTGGAGTACTGACAGTTTTATCTTCAACCTGCGTAGGCATTTGCCCTGCTCTGTCAGCGACCTTGGTTGAGCAGGAAACGACATCACATCGCCAGCAGGATGCTTTGTAGGCGTTATCGCCAGAATCCCGCCCGAAGTTTGCATGTCAAAATTATGCAGCCCCACAGGGCTGCGGCAAATCCGGGTAAGATGCGCGCCTTTGCTCCCCCAGATAAGCCGACCATGCCCGCGACTGCCCGCTTCCCTGCCCTGCCCTATTTCTTCGCCTTGATCCTCGGCGTGCTTGCCCTTGTCGGCTACTGGTACGGCCTCGGCCGGCCGGTGGTGTTGCCAGACGTCGCCAGCGCCAGCCATAAGCTGCAATGTGCGTCCTACACACCGTTCGACAAAGACCAATCCCCATTCGATCAACCGTTCGCGCTGCGCCCCGAGCGCATGGACGCCGACCTGGCGCTACTGGCTACGCGCTTTGAATGCATTCGCACCTACTCCATGACCGGCCTGGAGGCCCTGCCGGACATGGCGCGCAAGCATGGGTTGAAAGTCATGGCCGGGGCCTGGGTCAGCAGCGACCCCGTGGCGACCGAAAAAGAGATCAACGAGTTGATCGCGGCGGCCAACGCCAGCCCGGACGTGGTGACCTCGGTGATCGTCGGCAACGAAGCCCTGCTGCGCAAGGAAGTCACCGCCAAGCAACTGGTGGCGCTGATCCATCAAGTTAAAAGCCAGATCAAGCAGCCCGTCACCTATGCCGATGTCTGGGAGTTCTGGTTGCAACACCCGGAAATCGAGCCTGCGGTGGACTTCCTGACCATTCACCTGTTGCCGTATTGGGAAGATGAGCCGTCCGGCATCGATCAGGCGCTCAAGCACGTGGGCGATGTGCGCCAGACCTTCGGCCATAAATTCGCGCCCAAGGACATCGTGATCGGCGAAACCGGCTGGCCCAGCGAAGGCCGGCAGCGCGAAACCGCCGTGCCCAGCCGGGTCAATGAGGCCAGGTTCATGCGCGGCTTCGTGGCCATGGCCGAAGCCAATGGCTGGCGCTACAACCTGATCGAAGCCTTTGACCAGCCATGGAAACGTGCGAGTGAAGGGGCTGTGGGTGGTTACTGGGGGCTGTTCGATGCAGACCGTCAGGACAAAGGTATCCTCGCCGGCCCGGTGACCAATGTGCTGTACTGGCGGCTGTGGCTGGGCGTCGGCGGGCTCATCCTGCTGGGCACCCTGGTGCTCGGCGGCCGCGTTCGCAGCACTCGCTCTGCGTTAATACTGCCGTTGCTAGGGGCCGTCGCAGCGTGCTCCATCGGCAGTTGGGCCGAACTGACCCGCGTTACCGCGCGTTTCAACGATGAATGCCTATGGGCAGGCTTGCTGGTGGTCTTGAACCTGCTGGTGCTGGCTCATGCCGCCCTGGCCCTCAGCGCCCGGCAAGGCTGGCGTGAGCGCGGGTTCAACTGGCTGGAGCAGCGCGCCGGCTGGTTGATGGCAATTGCCGGGTTTGCCGGTGCGGTGATGATGCTGGCGCTGGTGTTTGACCCGCGCTATCGCAGCTTTCCAAGCGCAGCGCTGGTGTTGCCGGCCCTGGTGTACCTGATACGCCCGGTGACCGGGCCACGTCGGGAGATTGCGTTGCTGGCCTTTATCATCGGTGCCGGCGTTGCGCCGCAGTTGTACCGTGAAGGGCTGTTGAATCAGCAGGCCTGGGGTTGGGCAGTGGTCAGCGTGCTAATGGTTGCGGCTTTGTGGCGTTGCTTGCGAGTGCGCAAGGCGTAACACCGCTATCGCAGGCAAGCCAGCTCCCACAGTTGATTGTGTTCACACATTTCTATCTGTGAGCACGGTCAAATGTGGGAGCTGGCTTGCCTGCGATGAGGCCACATCAGGCGCCGCGCGGTTTCCTGACCAACCGCAACCCCGCAATCACCACCGCGAACACCGCAAACGTCGTGTTGTACAGCGCCAGCGCCGGCAACCCGAACACCAACCCCACCACCGCCAACGCCCACCCCGCACGCCCCGGTACAAAAAAGCCCAGCACCGAAGTGATCAACGCCGCCCACCCCAGCAGCTTGAAATGAATCATCAAACCCAGGTTCGAACGCACCTGGCATTCCCAGCGGCTGGCCTCATCAGCGCAGATGCCAACCCATTGCCCATCCTCCATGAAGCCATAGCGTGCGGCATAACTGGCGGCCAGCCATAACGGCAGGGCAATAAGCAGCAGGATCAACGGCAAACGACGGGACATGGGGCACTCCGATAGGCAAAAACGGCGCCCAGCTTAATCCCACGGCGGCCGTTAGCAAGGTGTTCGCACAGATATCTGTTCAACAAAGCATGGCAAAGTGTATCGTCTCGCTACTATTACCCCGATTCCGACGTTTTTTCCGACTTTTCGTGCCGAGTGCTGGCACTTCGGTGACAAGGCGGTGGTCATAGCCTGCGAACTTCATTCAGCCCGTTCCTCTTAGGGATTAAGTCATGCTCCGTTCCTTGCGCTGTGCTGCCTTGCTGGGCAGCCTATTTTTGAGTGCGTCAGCACTGGCCGTCGATATCGACCAAGCCAGCTATGGCTACCCTTTGACCAACCCGTTCGAAGCGACCATCGCCACCACACCTCCCGATCTGCGGCCAACCCTGCCGACCGATGACGAGATCACCCAGTCCGACTACACCCTGACGATGCGCCCCGAGCGCGAGTTCAGCCTGCCGGACAATTTCTGGGCGGTGAAGAAACTCACCTACCGCATTGCCAAGCAGGACCGTGCTGCGCCTTTGATCTTCCTGATCGCCGGCACCGGTGCACGCTTTGACAGCAGCATCAACGAATACCTGAAAAAGCTGTATTACCAGGCCGGCTACCATGTGGTGCAGCTGTCTTCGCCGACCAGCTTCGACTTCATCAGCGCCGCTTCGCGCTTCGCCACCCCGGGCATCACCCAGGAAGACGCCGAAGACATGTACCGCGTGATGCAAGCCGTACGCGCGCAGAACGCCTCGTTGCCCGTGACCGATTTCTACCTCACCGGCTACAGCCTGGGCGCCCTGGATGCGGCGTTTGTCAGCAAGCTGGATGAGACCCGCCGCAGCTTCAACTTCAAGAAAGTGCTGCTGCTCAACCCGCCGGTCAACCTCTACACCTCGATCACCAACCTCGACAAGCTGGTACAGACCGAGGTCAAGGGCATCAACAACAGCACCACCTTCTATGAGTTGGTGCTGAGCAAACTGACGCGTTACTTCCAGCAAAAAGGCTACATCGACCTCAACGATGCCCTGCTTTATGACTTCCAGCAGTCCAAGCAGCACCTGACCAACGAACAGATGGCCATGCTGATCGGCACCTCGTTCCGCTTCTCGGCCGCTGACATTGCGTTCACTTCGGACTTGATCAACCGACGTGGCCTGATCATTCCGCCCAAGTACCCGATCACCGAAGGCACCAGCCTCACGCCGTTCCTCAAGCGTGCCCTGCAGTGTGACTTCGACTGCTACCTCACCGAACAAGTGATCCCGATGTGGCGCGCTCGTTCCGATGGCGGCAGCCTGCTGCAACTGATCGATCAGGTCAGCTTGTACGCCCTCAAGGACTACCTGCGCGACAGCCCGAAAATCGCCGTGATGCATAACGCCGACGATGTGATCCTCGGCCCTGGCGACCTGGGTTTCCTGCGTAAAACCTTCGGCGATCGCTTGACCGTCTACCCGCTGGGCGGCCACTGCGGCAACCTCAATTACCGCGTCAACGCCGACGCCATGCTGGAGTTCTTCCGTGGCTAAATATCTTCTGCTGCTCGCCGCACTGATGTGCGCAGGCGTGGCCAATGCCGACAACAGCAAGGCCCAAGAACCCGTCAAGGTCGATGCCGACGGCTTCAAGGAGCCGCTGACCAAGCTCAAGTTCAACCCAGGCTTGGACCAGCGCGAATTCGAGCGTTCCACGCTCACCGCGCTCAACGTCTACGACCCACTGGAGTCGTGGAACCGCCGCGTGTACCACTTCAACTATCGCTTCGACCAGTGGGTGTTCCTGCCGGTGGTGAACGGTTACCGCTATGTTACGCCGAGCTTTCTGCGCACCGGCGTGAGCAACTTCTTCAACAACCTGGGCGATGTGCCCAACCTGATGAACAGCTTGTTGCAGCTCAAGGGCCACCGCTCGCTGGAAACCACCGGGCGCCTGCTGGTCAACACCACCATTGGCATCGCGGGCCTGTGGGACCCGGCCACCGCCATGGGCCTGCCGCGCCAGAGCGAAGACTTCGGCCAGACCCTGGGCTTCTACGGTGTACCGGGTGGCGCCTATGTGATGCTGCCGATCTTCGGCCCGTCGAACCTGCGTGACACCGGCGGCCTGCTGGTGGACTACAGCGCCGAATCGCAGATCAACTTCCTCAACGTGTCTGAAGTCAGCTCCAACCATCCGGAAGTCTGGGCCCTGCGCGCCGTGGACAAGCGCTACCAGACCAGCTTCCGCTACGGCCAGATGAACTCGCCGTTCGAGTATGAGAAGGTGCGGTATATCTACACCGAATCGCGCAAGTTGCAGATTGCCGAGTAAACAGCAGCGATAAAAAAAGGCCATTCGATTGAATGGCCTTTTTTATGCCTGCGGTTTCACCCTCGCAGTGCTTTCCAACCTTTACCTGCCACGCTGACCACTGCCAGGACGACAGCGCCGGCAATGATCCCCGCCACCGCATTGAGCAGCGTTGGCATCAGCCACGCCAACGCGCCGGTGCTCTGGCTCACGGTTTCGATCCAGTGATGCACCACGGGCACGCCATGGGTGAGGATACCGCCACCAACCATGAACATCGCCGCCGTGCCAATCACTGACAGGCTCTTCATCATGTAGGGGGCCGCGCTCAGGATCGCGCCACCAATACTGCGCGCCACCTGGCCCGGCTTCTGCGTCAGCCACAGCCCCAGGTCGTCGAGCTTGACGATACCGGCCACCAATCCATATACGCCGATGGTCATGACAATGGCGATACCCGACAGCACGATCACCTGCTGCGTGAGCTGCGCGTCGGCGACGATGCCGAGGGTGATGGCAATGATTTCGGCGGACAGAATGAAGTCGGTACGGATCGCACCCTTGATCTTGTCTTTCTCGAACGCCACCAGATCGGTTGCCGGATCGGCCACCGCTTCAGCCAACTGTGCGTGTTCGGCTTGATCTTCAGCCTGGCTGTGCAGGAATTTGTGCGCGAGCTTTTCGAAGCCCTCGAAACACAGATAGGCACCGCCAAGCATCAACAGCGGTATCACCGCCCAGGGTGCAAAGGCGCTGATCAACAGGGCCGTCGGCACCAGGATCAGCTTGTTGATAAACGAGCCCTTGGCCACCGCCAACACCACCGGGATTTCTCGCTCGGCGCGCACGCCGGAGACCTGCTGGGCATTCAGCGCGAGGTCATCGCCCAGCACGCCCGATGTCTTCTTGGCGGCCATTTTTGTCATCAGCGCGACGTCATCGAGTACCGCCGCGATATCGTCGATTAACACCAACAAGCTGCTTCCTGCCATGAACCGGACTTCCGTTAGAGAGAGATGGCGCGAGCATAGCGCGGCGCGGGGCCTTGCGGGCAGATTGTTGAGGCTTGCGGATGGCCGGTGCTACCATGCGCAACCGCCTGTCATGGCAAGGAAACGTCTGGTTTATGAGCAGCATTCGCGAGCGCAACAAAGAAAAAATCCTGCGGGCGGCGAGCGAGGAGTTTGCCGACAAGGGCTTCGCCGCGACCAAAACCAGCGACATCGCCGCCAAGGCCGGGCTGCCCAAGCCCAACGTCTATTACTACTTCAAGTCCAAGGACAACCTTTACCGCGAGGTGCTCGAAAGCATTATCGAGCCGATCCTGGCCGCCTCCACGCCGTTCAACCCCGAAGGCGAGCCCAAGGAAGTATTGAGCAACTACATCCGCTCCAAAATCCGCATCTCCCGCGACCTGCCGTTCGCCTCCAAGGTGTTCGCCAGCGAAATCATGCACGGCGCCCCACACCTGAGCGCCGACCAGGTTGAGCAGCTCAATGCCCAGGCCAAGCACAATATCGACTGCATTCAGAGCTGGGTTGACCGTGGCCTGATCGCCGCGATTGACCCCAACCACCTGATGTTCAGCATCTGGGCAGCCACCCAGACCTATGCCGATTTCGACTGGCAGATCTCGGCGGTGACTGGCAAGGCCAAGCTGGATGAAGCCGATTATGAGGCAGCGGCGCAGACGATTATTCGGTTGGTGCTCAAGGGGTGTGAGCCGGATTGATAGACCGCGGCGAGGCTATCGCAGGCAAGCCAGCTCCCACACGGATTTGCGCCGGACACAAAATGTAAAATGGTCACAATCCCCTGTGGGAGCGGGCTTGCCCGCGATAGCGCCCATCCAGACACATCCTGCTAAAAGCTCGCCGATCAGCCTTCGCCCATCAGTCTAGCCTCTCAGAACACCATCTGAAGAGAGGCCACGGAATGCCTGATTTACCTGCTTCAAAACGCCTGCGCATCGGCCGCTATAACGAGTCCAACCGCATTTACCTGCTCACCACCAACACCCTTGAACGCGAGCCCATCTTCAGCGACTTCAGACTCGGCCGCCTGGTCGTACAACAATTCAGGATCGCCCAATATAAAGGGCTCGCAACATCATTGGCCTGGGTGGTAATGCCTGACCATTTCCATTGGCTTGTTTCTCTGGAGAAAGGTTCACTTGCCGACTTGATGCGACAAGTTAAATCCAAGAGCACCCGAGTGGTGAATGCGGTGGCTGGCCGCCAAGGTCGCCTCTGGCAACCGGGCTTTCATGACCATGCCGTGCGTCGAGAGGACAGCCTTGAGGGGATTGCACGTTACATCGTAGCCAATCCACTCAGGGCCGGGCTGGTAAAGAAGTTTGGTGACTATCCGCTGTGGGATGCCATTTGGGTTTGACTGGAGACCGAGTCGACTGCATCGCAGGCAAGCCAGCTCCCACACTGATTGCACTCACACAGTTGAATTTGTGAACACCGCCAATGTGGGAGCGGGCTTGCCCGCGATAGCCTACTCACAGTCAGAACGATTCAAGCCGACACCCCCGCATCCGCCATCAACCCCACTCCTTCTATCGCCGTGATCGCACACTGCTCGTCAATATCGGACGTGTCCCCGCTGATCCCGATCGCGCCCAGCACCATGCCGCTCTGATCCCGAATCAACACCCCACCCGGCGCCGGCACGACGCTGCCCTGCCCCAGGCTGTTCAACGCCGCGATAAACGCCGGGCGCTGTTGGGCGTCCAGCGCCAGCAAACGTGAACCCTTGCCCAGGGCAATGGCGCCCCAGGCCTTGCCGATGGCGATTTGCGGCCGTAGCAGGCTGGCGCCGTCTTCGCGTTGCAGGGTGACCAGGTGGCCGCCGCTGTCGAGCACGGCGATGGTCAGTGGCGCAGCCGAAATGGTGCGGCCTGCAGTAAGGGCCTGGGTGGCCAGTTGGGTGGCGAGTTTCAAGGTTAAAGCGCTCATAGGTGCCGTCCTTATCTTGTTATGGGTAATGCGGTGAGGTCTGTTTGATCAGATGCTCGATCACACAAATAGAACACAATGATTTTTATTTTTGTATACAATATTTTCCAACAAAGGCTCAATACGTCGAAAAAAGCGCCTCCGACGAACGCAAAGGTCAGTTTACGAAAGGCATTGACCAACGCCGCTCGCCGTGAATACACTTTGGACAGACACCACTTGTATACAATTACAAAACGCAAGAGGCACCAAAACCATGAGCAAAATGAGAGCAATCGAAGCCGCCGTCCTGGTGATGCGCCGTGAAGGTGTGGATACCGCCTTCGGTATCCCAGGCGCCGCGATCAACCCGCTGTATTCGGCCTTGCAGAAGGTGGGTGGCATCGATCACGTCCTTGCTCGCCACGTTGAAGGCGCCTCGCACATGGCCGAGGGCTACACCCGTACCAAGGCCGGCAACATCGGCGTGTGCATCGGCACGTCGGGCCCGGCGGGTACCGATATGGTCACCGGCCTGTACAGCGCCTCGGCCGACTCGATCCCGATCCTGTGCATTACCGGCCAAGCTCCCCGCGCCCGGATGCACAAGGAAGACTTCCAGGCCGTGGACATCACCAGCATCGTCAAGCCGGTGACCAAGTGGGCAACCACGGTGCTGGAACCCGGCCAAGTGCCTTACGCGTTCCAGAAGGCCTTCTATGAAATGCGCTCCGGCCGCCCCGGCCCGGTGTTGATCGACCTGCCGTTCGACGTACAGATGGCCGAGATCGAATTCGACATCGACGCCTACCAGCCGCTGCCTCTGGCCAAGCCGCTGGCGACCCGTGTGCAAGTGGAAAAAGCCCTGGCTCTGCTCGACGCAGCCGAACGTCCATTGCTGGTGAGCGGTGGCGGCGTGATCAACGCCGACGCCAGCGAGTTGCTGGTGGAGTTCGCTGAGCTGACCGGCATCCCGGTGATCCCGACCCTCATGGGCTGGGGCACTATCCCGGACGACCACCCGCTGATGGTGGGCATGGTCGGCCTGCAAACCTCGCACCGCTACGGCAACGCGACGATGCTCAAGTCGGACGTGGTGCTGGGCATCGGCAACCGCTGGGCCAACCGTCACACCGGGTCGGTCGAGGTGTACACCGAGGGCCGTAAATTCATTCACGTCGACATCGAACCGACCCAGATTGGCCGCGTGTTCACGCCGGACCTGGGCATCGTTTCTGACGCCGGCTCCGCGCTGACGATGTTCATTGAAGTGGCCCGCGAGTGGAAAGCCGCCGGCAAGCTCAAGGACCGCAGTGCCTGGTTGCATGACTGCCAACAGCGCAAGGCCACCCTGCACCGCAAGACTCACTTCGACAACGTGCCGGTCAAGCCGCAACGCGTGTACGAAGAGATGAACCAGGTGTTCGGAAAAGACACCTGCTACGTCAGCACCATCGGCCTGTCGCAGATTGCCGGCGCGCAATTCTTGCATGTGTACAAGCCACGCCACTGGATCAACTGCGGCCAGGCTGGCCCACTGGGCTGGACCATTCCCGCGGCGCTGGGCGTGGTCAAGGCCGACCCGAGCCGCAAAGTGGTGGCCTTGTCGGGCGACTATGACTTCCAGTTCATGATCGAAGAACTGGCGGTGGGCGCACAGTTCAAGCTGCCGTACATCCATGTGGTAGTGAACAACTCATACCTGGGCCTGATCCGCCAGGCCCAGCGTGGGTTCGAGATGGACTACTGCGTGCAGCTGTCCTTCGACAACCTCAACGCCCCCGAACTCAACGGCTATGGCGTCGACCATGTGGCGGTTGCCGAGGGCTTGGGCTGCAAGGCCCTGCGTGTGTTCGAGCCAGGCCAGATCCAACCAGCCTTGCGCCGCGCCCAAGAGATGATCGAAGAATTCAAGGTGCCGGTGATCGTTGAGATTATTCTGGAGCGGGTGACCAATATTTCCATGGGCACCGAGATCAACGCCGTCAATGAATTCGAAGACCTGGCCCTGGTCGGCAACGACGCGCCGACTGCCATTTCCCTGCTCGATTAAGGAGAACCCTATGCCGCGCTTTGCTGCCAACCTGTCCATGCTGTTTACCGAACAGGATTTCCTTGCCCGCTTCAAAGCGGCTGCCGATGCCGGCTTCCAGGGCGTGGAGTACCTCTTCCCGTATGAGTTCAGCTCTGCCGACATCAAGGCGCAGTTGGACGTCAACGGACTGACCCAGGTGTTGTTCAACCTGCCTGCCGGTGACTGGGCCAAGGGCGAGCGCGGCCTGGCTTGCCACCCGGACCGGGTCGAGGAGTTCCGTGCCGGGGTCAAACTGGCAATCGCCTATGCCCAGGTCTTGGGCAACACCCAGGTCAATTGCCTGGCGGGAATCCGGCCACAAGGCGTCGATGACGAGACCGTGGAAAAGACCTTTGTCGCCAACCTCAAGTACGCCGCCGAGAAGCTGCAAGCGGCGGGTATCAAACTGGTGATGGAGATGATCAACACCCGCGACATTCCCGGCTTCTACCTCAACAACACGGCGCAGGCCCTGTCGATTCGCGAGCAAGTGGGCAGCGCCAATCTGTTCCTGCAATACGACATCTACCACATGCAAATCATGGAAGGCGACCTGGCGCGGACCATGGCGGCGCACCTGGGCGAGATCAATCACATTCAGCTGGCGGACAACCCTGGGCGCAACGAACCAGGTACCGGCGAGATCAACTACCGCTTCCTGTTCGAGCATCTGGACCGCATTGGTTACGCGGGTTGGGTCGGCTGTGAGTACAAGCCGTTGACCACTACCGAGGCGGGTTTGGGTTGGCTCAAAACCCACAACGCCATCTGACAACTGACACAACACAAAACAATGTGGGAGCTGACTTGCCTGCGATGCGGATACCTCGGTGTATCAGGCATACGCGGGTGATGCCATCGCAGGCAAGCCAGCTCCCACATGAAAAGAGGATTTTGATCATGGCTAAAATCGGATTTATCGGCACCGGCATCATGGGCCAACCCATGGCCGCCAACCTGCAGAAAGCAGGCCATCAACTGTTTCTCTCCGAACATCACGGCAAGGCTCCGGCTGAACTGATCAGCGCCGGCGCCGTGGCGCTGGCCAACCCGCAACAAGTGGCCCAGGAAGCCGAGTTCATCATCGTCATGGTGCCCGACACCCCACAAGTCGATGACGTGCTGTTTCGCGCCGACGGCGTGGCTGCGGGCCTGTCACCGAACAAGGTGGTGATCGACATGAGCTCGATCTCCCCTACTGCCACCAAAGCATTCGCCGCCAAGGTCAACCAGGCCGGCGCGCAGTACCTGGACGCCCCGGTGTCCGGTGGTGAAGTCGGTGCCAAGGCCGGCACCTTGAGCATTATGGTCGGTGGCGAACCGCAGACGTTCGAACGCGCGCTGCCGCTGTTCCAGAGCATGGGAAAAAACATCACCCTGGTAGGCGGCAATGGCGATGGCCAGACCGCCAAGGTGGCCAACCAGATCATCGTTGCCCTGAACATCCAGGCGGTGGCCGAAGCGTTGTTGTTCGCCTCCAAAAACGGCGCCGACCCGGCCAAAGTGCGTGAAGCGCTGATGGGTGGCTTTGCATCGTCCAAGATCCTGGAAGTGCACGGCGAGCGCATGATCAAGGGCACCTTCGATCCGGGCTTCCGTATCAACCTGCACCAGAAGGACCTGAACCTGGCCCTCGCCGGCGCCAAGGAACTGGGGATCAACCTGCCGAACACCGCCGGCACCCAGCAAGTGTTCAGCACCTGCACGGCAATTGGCGGCGGCAACTGGGACCACTCGGCACTGATCAAGGGCCTGGAGCACATGGCGAATTTCTCGATTCGCGATAAATAACCCACACCGCTGATCGTTCCCACGCTCCGCGTGGGAATGCCTCTTGTGACGCTCCGCGTCACGCTTTGGGCGCAGAGCGTCCCGGACTGCATTCCCACGCAGAGCGTGGGAACGATCGCAGAGCGTGGGAACGATCGCTGCACCTCTAATAACAAGAATCCCCCGGGAGCCCGCTTATGTCGGTCGATCCGCAACACCTGCTTCGCGAGCTGTTTGCCACAGCCATCGACGCCGCCCACCCCCGGCAAGTCCTTGAACCCTACCTGCCTGCCGACCGCAGTGGCCGTGTGATCGTGATCGGCGCCGGTAAAGCCGCGGCCGCCATGGCATTGGTCGTCGAAGATTGTTGGCAGGGCGAAGTCTCGGGCTTGGTGGTCACCCGCTACGGCCATGGCGCGCCATGCAAAAAAATCGAAGTGGTCGAAGCCGCCCATCCGGTGCCGGATGCGGCCGGCCTGGCCGTGGCCCAGCGCGTGCTGGAACTGATCAGCCATCTGAGTGAAGACGACCGTGTGATCTTCCTGCTCTCCGGCGGTGGCTCGGCATTACTCGCCCTGCCCGCCGAGGGCATCACCCTGGCGGACAAACAAGCCATCAACAAAGCCCTGCTTAAATCCGGCGCCACCATTGGCGAGATGAATTGCGTGCGCAAGCACCTCTCGGCCATCAAGGGCGGGCGCTTGGCCAAGGCTGCGTGGCCGGCCACGGTGTACACCTACGCGATCTCCGATGTACCGGGCGACCAGGCCACGGTGATTGCCTCGGGCCCGACCGTCGGTGACCCTAGCACCTCGCAACAGGCCCTGGCGATCCTCAAGCGTTACCACATCGACACCCCCGCTTCGGTGCGCAGTTGGTTGCAGAACCCGGCCTCGGAAACCGTCAAGCCTGGCGATCCGGTGCTTGCCCGCAGCCACTTCCAATTGATCGCCCGCCCGCAGCAATCCCTGGAAGCGGTGGCGGTCAAAGTGCGCCAGGCCGGTTTCAGCCCGCTGATCCTCGGTGACCTGGAAGGCGAAGCCTGCGATGTGGCCAAGGTACACGCCGGCATCACCCGGCAGATCGTGCAGCACGGCCAGCCACTGGCGGCGCCGTGCGTGATTCTGTCGGGGGGCGAAACCACCGTCACCGTACGCGGCGACGGTCGTGGCGGGCGCAATGCGGAATTCCTCTTGAGCCTCACCGACAGCCTCAAGGGCCTGCCCGGCGTGTACGCCCTGGCCGGCGATACCGATGGCATCGACGGTTCAGAAGACAACGCCGGCGCGATCATGACCCCCTGCAGCTACCGCCGTGCCGAAGCCCTGGGCTTGTCGGCCAGTGATGAGCTGGACAACAACAACGGCTACGGCTATTTCGCCGCCCTGGGCGACTTGAT
Source organism: Pseudomonas sp. MF6767 (assembly GCF_016405475.1). NCBI lineage: Bacteria > Pseudomonadati > Pseudomonadota > Gammaproteobacteria > Pseudomonadales > Pseudomonadaceae > Pseudomonas > Pseudomonas sp. MF6767. The sequence goes on from NZ_JAEKCY010000009.1 coordinate 144,634, forward strand.
CGTCACCGAGCCGACGCGCACCAACGTCAACGACTTCCGCGCCATCCTGATCCTCGAGACTGCCAACCATGACGCCTGACAAGAAGGTCAAAATCCTCGCCACTCTGGGCCCGGCCACCGACGGTATCGACGACATCCGCGAGCTGGTGGAGGCCGGGGTAAATATCTTCCGTCTCAACTTCAGCCACGGCGACCACGCCGACCATGCCCAGCGCTACCAGTGGATTCGCCAGGTCGAGCGCCAGCTCAACTACCCGCTCGGTATCCTCATGGACCTGCAAGGGCCGAAGCTGCGGGTGGGACGCTTTGCCGAGGGCAAGGTGCAGCTCGTACGCGGCCAGGCCCTGCGCCTGGACCTGGATGAAACCCTGGGCGACCAACGCCGGGTCAACCTGCCCCACCCGGAAATCATCGCGGCCCTGGAGCCGGGCATGGACCTGCTGCTCGACGACGGCAAGCTGCGCCTGCGCGTGATCACCAAGCATGCCGACGCCATCGACACCACCGTGCTCAATGGCGGCGAACTGTCTGACCGCAAAGGTGTGAACGTCCCACAAGCGCTGTTGGAACTGAGCCCACTCACCGCCAAGGACCGCCGCGACCTGAGCTTCGGCCTGGAGCTGGGTGTGGACTGGGTGGCGCTGTCGTTTGTGCAGCGCCCGGAAGACATCCGCGAAGCCCGCGAGCTGATCGGCGATAAAGCATTTTTGATGGCCAAGATCGAAAAGCCTTCGGCGGTGCAACGGTTGCGTGAAATCGCCGAACTGAGTGACGCGATCATGGTGGCCCGGGGTGATCTGGGCGTGGAAGTGCCGGCCGAGAGCGTGCCGCAGATCCAGAAAGACATCATCAGCACCTGCCGCCAACTGGGTAAGCCGGTGGTGGTGGCCACGCAGATGCTCGAATCCATGCGCTTCTCGCCGGCACCCACCCGCGCCGAAGTCACCGATGTCGCCAACGCGGTGGCCGAAGGTGCAGATGCGGTGATGCTGTCGGCCGAAACCGCCTCGGGCGAGTACCCGCTGGAAGCGGTGCAGATGATGAGCAAGATCATCCGCCAGGTGGAAAACGGCCCGGACTACCAGGCACAGCTGGATGTCAGCCGGCCCAAGGCAGATCCCACGATGTCGGACGCCATCAGCTGCGCGATCCGCCGCATCAGCAGCATCCTGCCGGTGGCGGTGCTGGTGAACTACAGCGAGTCCGGCAGTTCCAGCTTGCGCGCGGCGCGGGAGCGGCCCGTGGCGCCGATCCTCAACCTCACGCCCAACCTGTCCACGGCGCGGCGCCTGAGCGTGGCGTGGGGCGTGCACTCGGTGGTCAATGATCGGCTGCGCCAGGTGGATGAGGTGTGTTCCACCGCACTGGAAATTGCCCAGGCCCAGGGCATGGCGCAGCGTGGCGATACCTTGGTGATTACCGCAGGGGTGCCGTTCGGGCAGCCGGGGTCCACCAATTCGCTGCGTATAGAGACGCTGATTTAGCGCCTGTCAGGGCCTCATCGCGGGCAAGCCCGGCTCCCACATTTGATCGAGTTTGCATGTCGAACATCAATCAAATGTGGGAGCTGGCTTGCCTGCGATGAGGGCAACTCGGTCTTATTGACTCAACCCAAATGCACAACCCAACCTGCCCCGACTGGGCCGAAGCCCTGCTCAACGGCTTCAGCCAAATCTTCCTGCAGCGCCACCCGCTGTGCGGCCTGCTGTGCCTGCTGGCGATCCTGATCGGTGCCCCTGCCTTGCTTGGCGGTGCCTTGCTGGGGGGCGTCGCAGGGTTGCTCACGGCCCAGCGCCGGGGGTATCCCAAGGCCGAGCGCCAGGCCGGGCTGTATAGCTACAACGGCGTATTGCTGGGCCTGTTGATCAGCCAGCACTTTGCCTGGTCGGCGCTGGTGCCGCCGCTGATCCTGGCGTGCGGCGGCTTGAGTGCCATCCTCACTCGGCACTGGTTGAAACACGCGACCCAACCCCTGGATTTGCCAGCGTACACCGCGCCCTTTGTTGGCCTGGGCTGGTTGCTGCTCGGCCAGGCCCCGGAGAACACCCTTGCGCTGAGCGAGCCCGACACTGTCGCTGTACTGGCCGCACCCTTCACCGGCCTTGGGCAAATCATGCTGCTGGACCAGCCCCTGGCGGGTGTGCTGATCGCCCTGGGCTTGCTGCTGGCCGACCGTCGCGCCGTCGCGTGGGCCTTGGGCGGCGCCACTCTCGGCATGCTGGCCGGCCTGTGGTTGAACGACCCCACTGGCGCCCTGCTCGGCCTGCATAGCTATAACCCCGCGCTGGCCGCGCTGGCCCTGTGCTCGTCGCGTCGCCAGCCTTGGTTGCCACTGCTGGGTATCGGCCTGGCCATCCTCCTCACCCCAGGCTTTGGCGGCCTGCACCTGCCCGCGCTGACCGCGCCATTTATCCTCGCGTGCTGGCTGGTGCGCGCCGGTCAGCGAATGCTGCACAAGCCTCACATGGACAGCCCGTTCGAATCGCCCTAGGCTTGCTCGATATTCGTTTCAGGCAGGGTTTATGGACAGCAACAACGACTGGCGCCAGCGCCTCTACATCATGGTGTTCCAAAGCGACACCGTCGCCGGGCGGCGCTTTGACGGCATCCTGCTGCTGATCATCCTCGCCAGCCTGGTGATCGTGATGCTCGACAGCATCGACACAATCCATCAGAACTACGCCGACGTGCTGGCCTATATCGAGTGGGGCTTCACGCTGATCTTCGCCATCGAGTACGGCCTGCGCCTGTATTGCTCGCCCAAGCCGCTGCGCTATGCCTTCAGCTTTTATGGCTTGGTGGACCTGCTCGCCATCGTCCCCGGCATCCTCGCGCTGTACTACAGCGACGCCCAGTATCTGCTGATCATCCGCATCATCCGGATGCTGCGCATCTTCCGCGTGCTCAAGCTCAGCCCGTATCTCAAGCAGGCCAACTACCTGATGGCGGCGCTGCGCGGCAGCAAGCAGAAGATCGTGGTGTTCCTGGTCAGCGTGTGCACCCTGGTGACGGTGTTCGGCACCTTGATGTACGTGATCGAAGGCCCGGAACATGGCTTTACCAGTATTCCCAAGGGCATCTACTGGGCGATCGTCACCCTGACCACCGTGGGCTTCGGCGATATCGTGCCCAAGACGCCCCTGGGCCAGGTGATTTCTTCGCTGGTGATGATCACCGGTTACTCGATCATCGCCGTGCCGACGGGTATTTTTACCGCTGAACTGGCCAGTGCCATGCGCGGCGAACAGCTGCATACCGACTGCCCAGTGTGCAAGAAGGACAGCCATGAACCCAACGCCGCGTTTTGCGCGCGCTGTGGCAGCAATCTGTTTCGCAAACTGGAATAAGCAAAGTTCGTTTTAATCTTTAAAGCTCTATGCAGGCCCGGCTATAGTCGCTGGCAAATTGCCTCCCTCTTCTCGAACAACAAGGAATGAGCAGTGAAAAAAATCCTCAGCGCCTCTCTACTGGCCGCCGGCCTGGCCTTGGCGGGCTCCGCCCAGGCAGCGACCACCCTGCTCAACGTCTCCTACGACGTGATGCGCGACTTCTACAAGGACTACAACGCCGCTTTCCAGAAGCACTGGGCAGCCGAGCATCCGGACGACAAGCTGACGCTGCAGATGTCCTTCGGCGGCTCCAGCAAACAGGCACGCTCAGTGATCGACGGCCTGCCCGCCGACGTGATCACCATGAACATGGCTACCGATATCAATGCCCTGGTCGATAACGGCAAGCTGGTGCCGGACAACTGGGTGACGCGCCTGCCGAACAACAGTGCGCCATTCACCTCAGCCACGGTGTTTATTGTGCGCAAAGGTAACCCCAAGGCGTTGAAAGACTGGCCCGACCTGCTCAAGGACGGCGTGCAGGTAATCGTGCCCAACCCTAAGACCTCGGGTAACGGCCGCTACACCTATCTGTCGGCCTGGGGTTACGTGCTGAAGAACGGCGGCGATGAAGACAAGGCCAAGACCTTCGTTGGCAAGTTGTTCAAGCAAGCGCCAGTGCTGGACACCGGTGGCCGCGCCGCCACCACCACCTTCATGACCAACCAGATTGGCGACGTGCTGGTGACCTTTGAAAACGAAGCAGAAATGATCGCCCGCGAGTTTGGCCGTGATCAGTTCGAAGTGGTCTATCCAAGCGTTTCCGCCGAAGCCGAACCGCCGGTGTCGGTGGTGGATAAAGTGGTCGAGAAAAAAGGCAGCCGTGCCGTGGCCGAGGACTACCTCAAGTATCTGTGGTCGCCCGAAGGCCAGGAAATTGCGGCCAACAACTACCTGCGCCCACGGGACCCGAAGGTGCTGGCAAAGTACACCGACCGGTTCCCCAAGGTGGACTTCCTGTCGGTGGAGAAGACCTTCGGCGACTGGCGCACAGCGCAAAAGACCCATTTCAATGATGGCGGGGTGTTTGACCAGATCTACTCTGGCCAATAACCCATCTGACTGAATCAACTCGGTCAAACCTGTGGGAGCTGGCTTGCCTGCGAAAGCGATCTATCAGTCATATTTCTGGTGACTGGTGCACCGCCATCGCAGGCAAGCCAGCTCCCACTTTTTTGCGTAGGGCAGATGTGTCTGAATGTATCATCAGCCGGCATAAGTGATATCACCACAAGCAGCCTACTCACTTGAGAGCCTTGTCTTTACTCTCTCACGCCATCGTCCTTCGCCTTTATGAGTACACCATGAACGCAACCTCTCACGCTGCAGGCACCATGACCCGGGGCATGGTCATGCTGTTCGCGTTTTGCTGCGGCGCCATCGTCGCCAACATCTACTACGCGCAACCGATCATCGAGCTGATTGCCCCAGACATTGGCCTGACGCCGGCAATGGCCAGCCTGATCGTGTCCCTCACGCAAATCGGCTATGCCCTGGGCCTGTTTTTCCTGGTGCCTCTGGGCGACCTGCTGGAAAACCGCAAGCTGATGATCACCACCACCGTCGTGGCGATCGCCAGCCTGTTGGGTGCGGCGTTTATCGAACAGCCGAACCTGTTCTTGCTGGTGTCGCTGCTGATCGGTTTCAGTTCCGTCTCGGTGCAGATCCTGATTCCGCTGGCCGCACACCTGGCGCCGGCCGAATCCCGGGGCCGGGTGGTCGGCAGCATCATGGGCGGCCTGCTGCTGGGCATTCTGCTGGCACGGCCGGTGTCGAGCGTGGTGGCCGACCACTTCGGCTGGCGTGCGATGTTCATGGCGGCCGCCGCACTGATGGCGTTTATCAGCGTGGTGCTGATGCTGACAATCCCCAAGCGCCAGCCCGATCACAGTGCCAGCTACGGCCAGTTGCTGCGCTCCCTGGGCACCCTGTTGCGTGAGCAACCGCTGTTGCGCCAGCGGGCGTTCTACCAGGGTTGCATGTTCGCTGCCTTCAGCCTGTTCTGGACTGCCGTACCACTGGAACTGGCGCGTAACCACGGCCTGAGCCAAAGCGAGATCGCACTGTTTGCCCTGGTCGGTGCCCTTGGCGCCATCGCCGCGCCCATGGCCGGTCGCCTGGCCGATGCCGGCCATACCCACCGCGCCTCGTTGCTGGCGATGCTGTTTGGCGCGCTGAGTTTCCTCCCGGCGTTGGTACACCCGCTCTACAGCGTGATCGGCCTGGCAGTCACCGGTGTGGTTCTGGACTTCTGCGTGCAGATGAATATGGTCCTCGGCCAGCGCGCCATCTACGCCCTCGATGCCAACAGCCGCAGCCGCCTGAACGCGCTGTACATGACCAGCATTTTTATCGGCGGTGCGTTCGGTTCGGCGATTGCCAGCAGCGTGTATGAACATGGCGGCTGGTTGGCCGTCATGCTGGTGGGCAGCGCATTTGCGCTGGTGGCCTTGTTGCGCTTCCTGAGTGCGTCACGTAAAGCCGCGTTGGCCACTGCCCAAGCGTCCTGACGGGGCCTTCGGCTCATAAAAACTTTTCACAACGCACAAAGGGGCGGGACTTAATCAACCATTGAGTAAGTCCCGCCCCGCATTGCGTCAAACAATCGCGCCCCCTGCCGCCCCTGTATAGTGCTCAACGAAGTTCAGCACTACCTTGCCGTCGCGTGCCATTTGCGACAGGTCGATCTTGTCTTCTCCGTATTGAAGTCCACCAACAAGTCGGCATGGGTGCGTATTGAGAAATATGAGCTCCGTCTCCGGGTTTTATCTGAGCGCTGGCATTACCCATGCACTACTGGGTCAGGTGTTCACGCTGTGCCCGTGCTCCAGGCAACACAGCAAGCGTTCGACGGTATGCGCCAACGGGCCGGAATTATCCAATACGAACAACCCCGCGCCATGACCGGCAATCAATTCGGCAGTGAACCGCGCATTGCGCGCGAGGCGCTCCTCGATATCCGCCAATGACTCCCGTCCACGCGCAATCAGACGCTGGCGCAGCACCGCTTGGTCCACCGTCAGCAGCAATACCAGCAAGGTCGGATAACGCTCACGGGTTTGCGCCAGGTGCGCACGGGAACCGTTGACCAGAACGTGGTCCCCCGCGGCCAGCCAATCGTCGATTTCCCTGGGGATGCCGTAGGACAAGCCATTAGCCTGCCAGCTCAAGGCAAACGCGCCGTCGGCCTCCATGGCCGCAAACTGCTCGGGGCTCACACCTTGCGCCGCTTCGCCCACCGCCTCCGCGGACCGAGTGATCACCCGTCGCACCATGCGGCACCCACGCTCAACCAGACGTGGGCGTGCGGCATCCAGCAGACTGTCTTTGCCCGAACCCGATGGCCCGATGAGATAGATCAACCTGCCTGCCATTAAAAACCCTCTTCGCTTGTCCCCACACCGGTACATCCCCGGGACCACTGCGCGGCGCCTGGTTTGCACCCGGGGAGCCGCGTCGTAGTAGCCGCAGGAAAGTATACCTAGCAATCCTTCCCACGCCAGGCCAGCGATAGCCACATCACTACAGCGCACTGCGCATTCGGCGCATGCGTCGGGCTTTAATTGCTTGGCCCTACCGTGATCTACACAGTGCGTTTGAAAGCCATGAAAAAGGCGACCCTCAGGCCTAATGCCAGTCAGTTAAGAGCTAGAGCAGACAACCAGTGACTTGTGGCGAGGGAGCTTGCTCCCGCTGGACTGCGTAGCAGTCCCATTTTTGGGGCCGCTTCGCGCCCCAGCGGGAGCAAGCTCCCTCGCCACAGTTACCGATTCTGTCTTAACTGACTGGCATTAACCCTCAGGCCGCCTTTTGTCATTGCGCGTACTGCTTGCTCAACCCCGGCGGCACGCCTTGCACGTTGGTCTCTTCCCATGGCCCGTTGGGGCTGATGGAGCGGCTCCAGCCGTTGCTCCAACGGTAGTAAGTGCGCTGGCGGTAGAAGGTATCAGGCTGATCGTCGAGCACGTACACCTGCATCTTGCCGTCCCAGTGGCTGGCGGCGCCCGGCGGTGGAGCAAAGGTCGGCGACTTGCTTGGCAGGGGTTTGGCCGGTGGCGTCACCGGGCCGGTAGGTTTGGTGCTGGGCTTGGTGCTCGGCTGGGTCGAGGGGCCAGACGGTGGAATAGTCGGGCCGGTCGGCGCCGGAGGTGGGCGGTGGACCGCACAGGCGCTCAGGCCGAGTACCAGGCTGAGCAAGGTGATGCGTGCAAATGCGGTCATGGGTGTGTCCTCAGAATTACTGGTCCGGAGTGTCGATGGTCAGTTGCTGCAACGCAGTGGTGCTGCTGGCCAACGGTTGGCTGCGGCCGATCCATTCGCCAGTGGTCGGTTGGCCGGCCCGGGATATGCGCGCAACCAATTGGACTTCGGGGAAGTTGGACAGTTTCAACTGCGGCATCATCGCGTCGGCATCGCCCAGTTCGACGGTGACCGGCAATGCGTCGACGGTCACACGCTTGGCAGCCAAGGGCGCCGGGGGGCCGTTTACGGCGCGGGCAAAGATGAACACGCTGTCGCCTGGCAGGACGTTGGCCTTCACTTCGGCAGATAAGTCCACCCGCACGGTCAGTAGCGCCTTGGGCGCCTGGGCGACGCTGCCAACGCTCTCCTTGAGCTTCTCTGCCGCGCGATCAATCCCGCCTTGCAGGGCGACACGGGAATTGTCTTCTGGCGGCAGTTGCGCGAGCAGGCGGTTCCAGTAGTCGATGGCTTCCTGATAACGCTGGCCCTCAAAGGCAGCGATACCCAACAGGCCAAGACTGGTGACTTCCTTGGGATCGAGCTTCAAGGCTTCGTCAGTCAGCGCCTGAACCTGAGGCGACCATTGTTTGTTGTCAGCAAAGTACTGCGCCTGGGCCCATTGCCCGAGCAGTTCCGGTTGGCGCCCGGCCAACGCAACCGTACGTTCAAAGACTTTGGCGGCATCGCCGGCACGGTCCTGGGCCATATAGGCGCGCCCAAGGAAGTACAAACCTTCTGCCGAATCCGGTTGTGCAGCGGCGGCGCGTTCCAGGCGGCGGGTCATGTCGGCCATGGACACCGGCGGTTGGGAAAACTCACGGGTCAGTTCAACCTTGTCGCTCGCGCCATAATGCAGGTACAGCGCAACGCCCAGCACAGGCACCAGAAACGCCGCCAAAAACGGCAGCGGTTTGCCTAACCGCGATTCGCGGGGCTTTTCCACACCTTCAGTGTCGGCCAGCAACTCACGGGCCGCTTCGGCGCGGCCGGTGTCGAGCTGCGCGGTATTCAACACACCTTCGTCCTGCTGCGCTTGCAGCTCGGCGACGCGTTCCTGGTACAGCGCCACGTTCAACGCGGTGCGATCCTCTTCACGCTGGGCACGACGGCCACGCAACACAGGGATCAACAGGAAACTCAGGGCAATCAGTAGCAGCAAACCGGCTGCGAGCCAGAAATCAATCATCAGTCTTGGTGTCCAGCAATTGGTCGAGGCGTTTACGCTCTTCAGGGGACAGCGCATCGGCGCCATCAATCGGTGCGACACGGCGCCGACGCACGATCACGGCCATTACCACCACGCCGGCCAGCAACAGCCCGGCCGGGCCAAACCACAGCAGCGCGGTCTTGCCGGTGAGTGCCGGTTTGTAGCGTACGAAATCACCGTAGCGGTCGACCATGAAGTCGATGATCTGCTGGTCGTCCTTGCCCTCCCCCAGCATGCGGAAAATCTCTCTGCGCAGGTCGGTGGCGATCGGGGCGTTGGAGTCGGCGATGTCCTGGTTCTGGCATTTGGGGCAGCGCAGTTCCTTGGTCAGGTCGCGGAAACGCTCACGCTGCGCGTCGTTGGCGAATTCATAGGTGTCGATGGCGGCGTGGGCCACGCCGGCCAGGCCCAGGGCTAAAACGGCAGCGGTCAACCAACGCTTCATGGCTTGGCCTCATCGACCAGGGCCTGGTACTTGGCGGCCAGTTGCTCACGCCACACCGTTTCGTCGATCACGCCGACGAACTTGTCGCGGATCACACCTTTGGCGTCGATGAAGAAAGTTTCCGGCGCGCCGTACACACCCAGGTTCAATCCCAGGTTGCCGTCTTCGTCGCGGATATCCAGCTGGTACGGGTTATGAAATTCCGCCAACCACTTCAAGGCCGACGCATTGTCGTCCTTGTAGTTGATGCCGTAGATCACCACACCCTTCTCGGCCAGCTTGTTCAACACCGGGTGTTCGACGCGGCAAGAGATGCACCAGGTGGCCCACACGTTGACCAGCGCCGGCTTGCCCTGCAAGTCTGCCTGGGTCAGGGTCTTGTCACCCTGCACCGTTGGCAGGTTGAAGGCGGGGAACGGCTTGCCAATCATCGCCGAAGGCAGCTCGGCAGGGTCCAGGTACAACCCGCGATACAGGAACACCGCCACCAGCAGGAACAACGCCAGCGGCACAACCATCAACCAACGCTTCATACCGCAGCTCCCGAAAGGCCAAGCGCTTCACGCACCCGGCTCTTGACCTTGACCCGATAGCGCCGGTCCAGCGCTGCGAGCAACCCGCCGAACCCGGTGAGCAAACCGCCGAACCAGATCCAGCGCACGAAGGGTTTGACATGCACGCGCACGGCCCAGGCCCCGTCGCCCAAGGGTTCACCGAGGGCCACATACAGGTCACGGGTGAAACCGGCGTCGATGCCAGCCTCGGTCATCATCGAACTCTGCACGGTGTACAGGCGTTTCTCCGGGTGCAGCACGGCGATTTCCTTGCCATTGCGCACTACGCGCACCGTGCCTTTGTCGGAGGTGAAGTTCGGCCCTTCGAAGTGCTTGGCACCTTCGAAGATGAAGTGGTAACCGGCCAGGTCCATGGACTCGCCCGGCGCCAGGCGAAGGTCGCGCTCGGCGCTGTTCTGGCTGGACAGCACTACCCCAAGGGCGCACACCGCGATACCAATGTGGGCGATCTGCATGCCCCAGTAGCTGCGGGTCAGGGTGGGCAGGCCCTTGAGCAAACCCTTGTGGCGCGTTTTGTCGACGATGTCCCGCGCCCCCGCGAGCAACACCCAGGCTGCCAGCAGGAACGTCGCGAGTACCGCCCAATTGAAGTCGCCGTAGGCGAAACCGGCGATCACCGCCAGGGCCACGCTGCCGAGCAGCACCGGCATCAGCATGCCCACCAGCCATTTCACCGGGGTGTCTTTCCAGCGCACCAGCACGCCGACCGCCATCACCACCATCAACAGGCCCATCAGCGGGATGAACAACGCATTGAAGTACGGCGGCCCCACGGACAGCTTGGCGCCGCTCAAGGCGTCCAGCACCAGCGGGTAGAGGGTGCCGAGCAGGATCATCGACGCGGCTACCACCAGCACCAGGTTATTGCCCAACAACAGGGTTTCCCGCGACCACAGGTTGAAACCGACCTGGCTCTTGACCACCGGCGCGCGCAGGGCAAACAAGGTGAGCGAGCCGCCGACGACAAACAGCAGGAAGATCAGGATGAACACGCCGCGCTCAGGGTCTGAGGCAAACGCATGCACCGAGGTCAGCACGCCCGAGCGCACCAGGAAAGTGCCGAGAAGGCTGAGGGAAAACGCCGCGATGGCGAGCAGTACCGTCCAGCTTTTGAACACACCGCGTTTTTCGGTAACGGCCAGGGAGTGAATCAGCGCGGTACCCACCAGCCACGGCATGAAGGAGGCGTTTTCCACTGGGTCCCAGAACCACCAGCCGCCCCAGCCGAGTTCGTAGTAGGCCCACCATGAGCCCAGGGTGATACCGATACCGAGGAAGGCCCAGGCAACGATGGTCCATGGCCGTGACCAGCGCGCCCAGGCGGCGTCGAGACGACCGCCGAGCAAGGCGGCGATGGCAAACGCGAAGGCCACGGAGAACCCCACATAACCCATGTAGAGCATCGGCGGGTGCACGATCAGGCCGATATCCTGCAGCAACGGGTTGAGGTCGTGACCGTCCACCGGGATCTGCGGCAGGATGCGGGTGAACGGGTTGGAGGTCATGATCAGGAACAGCAGGAAGCCGATGCTGATCATGCCCATCACCGCCAGCACCCGCGCCAGCATCACTTGCGGCAATTGGCGCGAGAACACCGAGACGGCGAAGGTCCAGCCGCCGAGGATCAAGGCCCACAACAGCAATGAACCTTCGTGGGCACCCCACACGGCGCTGAACTTGTAGTACCAGGGCAAAGCGCTGTTGGAGTTGTTGGCAACGTAGGCGACCGAAAAATCGTCGGTCATGAAGGCGTAGGTCAGGCACCCAAAGGCGAACAGCAAGAAGGCAAACTGGCCCCAGGCGGCCGGCTGCGCCAGGCTCATCCACAGGCGGTCGCCGCGCCAGGCACCCAGCAAGGGCACCACGGCCTGGACCACGGCAAAGCACAGCGCGAGGATCATCGCCAACTGGCCCAGCTCCGGAATAAACAGTGCGAACGTCATGGCTCAGCCCTCCTTGACTGGGGTGGCGGGAGCGGTTTGGCCGCTGTCTTTCAAGGCTTTGGTGACCTCGGGCGGCATGTATTTTTCATCGTGCTTGGCCAGCACTTCGTCAGCCACTACCACGCCATCGGCGTTGAGCTTGCCCAGGGCGACAATGCCCTGGCCTTCCCGGAACAGGTCCGGGAGGATGCCGCGATAGGTGATGGTCACGGCCTTGTTGAAATCGGTGACGACGAAGGTCACGTCCAACGAATCGCCGGAACGCTTCAACGAGCCCTGCTCTACCATGCCGCCAGCGCGGATGCGCGTATCGACCGGTGCCTCGCCATTGGCGATCTGGGTGGGCGTGTAGAACAGGTTGATGTTCTGCTGCAGGGCGCTCAGGGCCAGGGTCACGGCAATGCCGACGCCGGCCAGGATGGCAAGGATGATCAACAGACGCTTTCTACGCAGCGGATTCACTTTTCGGTCTCCCGGCGCAGACGTCGCGCCTCTTGTTGCAGGTAACGCTTGCGGGCCAGGATCGGCGCGGCGACGTTGAGGGCCAGCACCGCCAGGCAGATGCCATAGGCCGTCCAGACATACAGGGCGTGGTGGCCCATGGCGAGAAAATCGCTGAAAGAAGCAAAACTCATCCGCGTGCTCCCAGGCAATTTTGCACTTCGGCTTTCACCCAACTGGTACGGGCTTCACGCTTGAGCACTTCAAGGCGCATGCGCAGCAGCAATACGGCGCCGAAGAAACAGTAGAAGCCCAGCACCATCAACAGCAACGGCGCCCACATCTCCACGGGCATCGCCGGTTTTTCGGTGAGGGTGAAGGTGGCGCCCTGGTGCAGGGTGTTCCACCACTCCACCGAGTACTTGATGATCGGGATGTTGATCACGCCGACAATCGCCAGCACCGCGCAAGCCTTGGCGGCGCTGTCACGGTTGCTGATGGCGTTGCCCAGGGCAATCAGGCCGAAATACAGGAACAGCAGGATCAGCATCGAGGTCAGGCGCGCATCCCACACCCACCACGAGCCCCAGGTCGGTTTGCCCCAGATCGCACCGGTCACCAGTGCCACGGCGGTCATCCATGCACCGATCGGCGCGGCGCATTGCAGGGCCACGTCGGCCAGCTTCATCTTCCATACCAGGCCGACGATGCCACACACCGCCAGCATCACATAGCAGGACTGGGCCAGCATCGCGGCAGGTACGTGGATATAGATGATGCGAAAGCTGTTGCCTTGCTGATAGTCCGGCGGCGCAAAGGCCAGGCCCCAGACCAGGCCAGTGCCGATCAGCAGGATGGCGGCGATACTCAACCACGGCAGCAGCTTGCCACTGATGCCATAAAACCATTTGGGCGAGCCGAGCTTGTGAAACCAGGTCCAGTTCATTGCTGTTTCCATCACGGTGCTTTTCGTCGTGGCGAAAAGCTCAGGGTCTTTACTGACTCAGCGTCATTGACGCCGGGTCAGACCTCATTATTCACCGACGCTGATTTTCAGGCCGGCGGCTATAGCAAAAGGTGTCAGGGTTACCGCCAGGGCGGTCAGGCTACCCAGCCACAAGAGGTAACCGGTCGCCGGCATACCCATGAGCGCGGCTTGCAACGCGCCACTGCCCAGGATCAACACCGGGATATACAAAGGCAGAATCAACAGGGCCAGCAACAGCCCGCCACGCTTCAAGCCGACCGTCAACGCTGCGCCCACCGCCCCCAACAGGCTGAGCACCGGCGTGCCGAGTAACAAAGACAGGAGCAGCACCGGCAGGCATTCAACGGGCAACCCAAGCATCATGGCAAGCAGTGGCGAGAGCAAGACTAGCGCCAAGCCGGAAAAAACCCAGTGTGCCAGCACCTTGGCCAGTACCAGAAGTGGCAACGGGTGCGACGAAAGGACCCACTGCTCCAGGGAACCGTCTTCGAAATCACTGCGAAACAGCCCGTCCAGCGAGAGCAGAACCGATAAAAGCGCGGCGACCCACACCAGTCCTGGGGACAAGGTTTGCAACAGTTTAGTCTCCGGGCCAACCGCCAGCGGGAACAGCGCGATCACGATGGCAAAGAACACCAGCGGGTTGGCCAGTTCGGCGGGGCGACGGCACAACAGCCGGGCTTCGCGGGCGACCAACAGGGCGAACACACTCATAGCGACCACCGCCCCAGGTCCAGCTCACGGTAGCCAGCAGGCATACGCGCCAAGGTGTGGTGGGTGGTGAGCACCACCAGGCCGCCTTGCTCGCAGTGCTGGGCCAGGTGTGCTTCGAGTTGAACCACGCCTTGTTTGTCGAGGGCGGTGAAAGGTTCGTCGAGAATCCACAACGGCGGGCCGGGCAAGTACAAGCGGGCCAAGGCCACGCGGCGCTGCTGGCCGGCGGACAGGGTGTGGCAGGGAACGTCCTCAAAGCCCTTGAGGCCCACCGCGGCCAGGGCCTGCCAGATGGCGTCACGGGAAGCAGGATGATGCAGGGCGCTGAGCCAACTGAGGTTTTCTTCAGCAGTGAGTACGTCTTTGATGCCGGCGGCGTGGCCGATCCAGATCAGGTTGCGCGCCAGCTCGCTACGCTGTTCGTTCAAGGGCTTGCCGTTGAGATGCACCACGCCGGCCGTCGGCTGCATCAGCCCGGCCAGCAGGCGCAGCAGGCTGGTCTTGCCGCTGCCATTGGGGCCACTGATTTGCACCATGTCCCCACCCGTCAGCCGCAGGTCGAGTTGCTCGAACAGCAGGCGCAGGTCGCGTTCACAGGCAAGCGCTACGGCTTCAAGAAGAGGGCTGGTCAAAAGATCGCGGGCCTTTACGGTTCAAGTCGGTGGTGCAGCGGCCGTTATAGAGAGATGCACAATAACGGCTTTGGCGACCGATTTTAGAGAGCTGGATCAAATAGTTGTGAGGTTTTTACCGCTCTCTTTGCAGACGGGCGGCATTATACATGCGATGCCCTACTCTAAAGAGGGCAATTTCCCCAGAGACGATGCGCACGATGACCGGCGAGATCAACCTTCCTCCACTGCCGCCAACCTCCGCACCCGGGCCCACTCCGCTGCCTGGAGCCGGCGCATTGCTCAAACTGCTGGAGCCGCAGGCCGGGTTGATCGACCCGGGGAAAACCGTGAACGCTGAGGTCATCGCGCTTAAACAAGGCGGCGAGGCCTTTCAGTTACTGCTCAAACTGACCCTCGAAGGCGGTCGCCAGGCGCTGGTGCAGGCCAGCAGTGCCCAGCCCTTGCCTCTAGGCAGCAATGTGGCGGTGAGCCAGACGCCTGCGGGCAACCTGGCCCTTACCTTGCAGCAAGCCATGAGTGCCAACGTGGCCGCTCTCACTCGCCTCGACACTAACCAAATGCCGGTAGGTACGTTGTTGCAAGCCAAGGTGCTGACCACGCAGATGCTACCCCAGGGCACGGCGCAACCGGCGATCTATCGCTCGCTGGTGAGTGTGCTCAATAACGCCCTGGCCGGTGCCACCCTGACCTTGGAAAGCCCTCAACCGCTAAGGGTGGGCAGCTTGCTCAGTGCTGTGGTGCAGAACGCGCAGACCCTGAACTTCGTACCGCTAAGCGGCCTGAAGGACCAACTGGCCGTGACGCAGCAACTTGCCATTCAGCAAAGTCGCCAAGGCTCGCTGGATGCGGTGTTCACCGCCTTGCAAAACCTGCCCCGTGGCGACAGCACATCGGCCGAGCTGCGGGCCGCCGCCGAGCGATTGTTGGCGGCCTTGCCCGATCTGGCACAGGTCAGCAATCCCAAGGTGCTGGCCCAGGTGGTGCAGAACAGCGGCGCCTTTCTGGAAGCCAAACTGCTCGCCGGCCAGAACCCGCAAATCCCACCGTTGGACATGAAAGGCGCGCTGTTACGCCTGGTCGCAGACCTGCTGCCCGCCCTGCCCGCCAGCACCAACCTGAATGCGATCCTCGCCGCCAATACCCTGGCCCAGGTGTTGCCGCACTTTGTGCGCAGCCCGCTGAGCACCCTCGGCCAGGTCGGCGCCCGGCAGATACCCGCCGGCTTCCCGCTGCCCGAGCGGCTCATGGCAAAACTGGAAGGTGAAGGCGACCTGGAAAACCTGCTACGCCTGGCCGCCGGGGCGATCTCGCGCTTGCAGAGCCATCAACTGTCGAGCCTGGAACAGACCGGCACCACCGCCGACGGACGCCTGCAAACGACCTGGCAGTTGGAGATTCCCATGCGCACCCTGCAAGACATCGTGCCGTTGCAGGTCAAGTTCCAACGCGAGGAGCCCGCGCCAGACAAGGACCAGCCCGAGCGCAAGGATAAAAAAGACCCGAAACAAATGCTTTGGCGCGTCGAACTGGCCTTTGACATGGAGCCGCTGGGGCCGTTGCAAGTTCAGGCGCAGCTGTCCCAAGGCAAACTGTCCAGCCAGCTATGGGCCAGCCGCCCTTTCACGGCCAGCCTGATCGAAAGCCACTTGGGCAGCCTGCGTGAGCGCCTGGTTTCATCCGGGCTCAACGTCGGCGACCTGGATTGCCACCTGGGCACCCCGCCACGCGGGCCAAAAACCGGACTGGAGCAACGCTGGGTGGATGAAACCGCATGAGAAACGCCGACCCGCCCCGCCAGGCCATCGCCCTCAAGTACGACGGCCAACAGGCCCCTACTCTGACAGCCAAAGGCGATGATGCCCTGGCCGAAGCCATCCTCAAGCTGGCACGGGAGAATGAAGTACCGATCTATGAAAACGCCGAGTTGGTGAAGCTGCTGGCGCGCATGGAACTGGGGGACAGCATTCCGGAAGAGTTGTACCGCACGATTGCCGAGATCATTGCGTTTGCCTGGACGTTGAAGGGCAAGTTCCCGGCCGGCTACGACCCGGAGGCGGGGCCGGTGGAGCGGGATGTCACTGAGCAGGGTGACGATTACTGATTGCTCATAGGGCACATACACATCCAAATGTGGGAGCCGGCTTGGCTGCGATAGCCATCGGTACCTACACAACTTCGGCGCGACGCTGGATCTGTGGCGAGGGAGCTTGCTCCCGTGACGGCCTACCAACCGACGCAAATCTCCCTGACGCACCACGATCCAAATGTGGGAGCGCGGGGCGGCAGGTAAATAAGCGTCGGCTGGTCGGTCGTCACGGGAGCGAGCTCCCTCGCCACAGGTTTTGCGTCGTTCAGAGGTTGTGTAAATACCTATGGCTATCGCAGGCCAACCAGCTCCCACATTTTTAGCGCGCGGTCAGTTAAGGACTTCGCTCAAAGGAATGAAGTTGACCCGGTCGCCGATGGCCAGCGTGGTCCCTTCCAGCACCTCCACAAAGCCTTCAGCCCACGCCGCACTGCGCAGCACCCCGGAGCTTTGGTTGCGGTAGATGATCGCCTTGCCCTGTTCGATCCGCCCGCGCAGGTACTCGCGGCGGTTGCCGGGCTTGGGCCAGACGAACCCTGCCGGCACTTCGAAGCGCAGCGGCTGCACCTCCTGCACCCCTTGACGGCGCAGCAGATACGGGCGCGCCAGCAGCGCAAAAGTCACCAGGGTCGAGGCCGGGTTTCCCGGCAGGCCGATCACCGGCACGCCACGAAAATGCCCGAAGGTCAGCGGCTTGCCCGGTTTGATCGCCAGCTTCCACAGCGCCAGCTCACCCTCTTCCCGTAAGGCAATGCCGAGGAAGTCCGCTTCGCCCACCGACACACCGCCGGTCGAGAGGATCAGGTCAACGCTGCCCAGCCCCGCCAGGCGCGCGCGGGTCTGTTCCAGATCATCCGGTAGAATCCCGGCATCGATCACTTCGCAGCCCATGCGCACCAGCCAGCTGCACAGCACGCGACGGTTGCTGTTGTAGATCTGCCCAGGGCCGAGCGGCAACCCTGGCTCGATCAGTTCGTCGCCGGTCGACAACACGGCCACGCGTACGCGCCGCACCACCTCGAGTCGATCACGTCCAAGAGACGCGGCCAAACCGAGTTCGATAGGGCCCAGGCGGGTGCCGGCACTGAGTACGGTCTCACCGACCGTGGTCTCTTGGCCCTGAGGCCGGATGTTGTCGCCCATCTGCAATGGCTCGGTGAAACTCACGCGCTGGTCGGTATGCACCACGGCGTTTTCCTGCATCTGCACGCAGTCAGCGCCTTGGGGCACCGGCGCGCCGGTAAAGATGCGTGCACAGGTGCCGGCCGCCAAGGGTTCAGGTGCAGTGCCGGCGAAAATCCGCTGGCTCACCACCAAGGGCTCGCCGGTCCAATCCGCCAGGCGCACGGCGTAGCCGTCCATGGCACTGTTGGGCCACGGTGGCAGGTCGAGTGTGGAGATCAGATCCAGGGCCAATACCCGGCCATCACACTCAGCCAGAGGCAGTACTTCCTGCTCGCGGATCGGCGCGGCGGCGGCCATGTCGAGCAAACGCTGCAGGGCTGCTTCCACCGGCATCAGGGCGCCGGTCTTGCCGGGCTTATCCACGGGATTCACAAGGTTCGGCCAGCTTCAGATGCGGAACGAAGTTGCATGGGCGGTGACGGTTATCCAACTGCTCGGCGAGGATGCCGTCCCAACCGGTGCGCACGGCATTGGTGGACCCTGGCAGGCAGCACACAAGAGTGCCATTGGCCAACCCCGCCAAGGCGCGCGATTGCACGGTGGAGGTGCCGATATCGGCCACGGAGATCTGGCGGAACAGCTCGCCAAAACCATCGACCTGCTTGTCGAGCAGGCAGCTCACCGCTTCAGGGGTACTGTCGCGACCGGTGAAGCCGGTGCCGCCGGTAATCAGCACCACCTGCACCACGTCTTCGGCGATCCAGTGGGCCACCTGGGCGCGAATCTTGTAAAGGTCGTCCTTGAGCAGCACGCGCTCGGCCAGGCGATGGCCGGCGGCGGCAAGACGATCGACGAAGACCTGGCCGGAGGTGTCGGTCTCCAGGGTGCGGGTGTCGCTGACCGTCAATACAGCAATATTCAGGGGTACAAAGGGCGCATCGGCCTTGGCTTTCATGGCACGGTCCGGTTGTCGAAGGAACAGCCCGATGTTATATCACAGGCCCCTGTTTCCCTGCCGCAGCGCAACCACCATGACGTTTGAATTTTCTTCCCTGCCGTGTTCGATCCTGTTGCTGGCCGGTGGTCGCGGCCAACGCATGGGCGGGCAGGACAAAGGGCTGCTGGAATGGCAAGGTCAGCCCTTGATCGCCCACCTGCACCAGTTGGCCCGGCCGCTCACCGATGACCTGATCATCTCGTGCAACCGCAACCATGAACGCTACGCGCTCTATGCCGACCAACAGGTGAGCGATGACAACCCGGGCTTCCCCGGCCCGCTGGCAGGTATCCGTGCAGGACTCTTCGCCGCACGCCATGAGCATCTGCTGATATTGCCTTGCGATGTGCCGCAGATCGATGCGCGACTGCTCGCCGACCTGCGTGCGACCGCACGACGCAATCGGCAGCTACCGGTGATGGTGCGCCAGGGTGACTTCTGGGAACCCTTGCTGTGCGTCATCCCCACTCGCCTGAAAAACCAGGTGGAACAGGCGTGGCAAGCGGGGGAGCGCAGCCCGCGCAAGCTGTGGCTGCAACTGGGTGCCGTGGCGCTGGAATGTCCGGCCGATGACCCGCGCCTGGCCAATCTTAATACGCCCGAGCTGTTGCACCCCGGGGCTGGCATGTCAGAATGAACCCTGCACAAGGAACTTTGCCGGCGTCCCGTACGTCACAAGGTCAGCAATTTAAAAGTATTCTCTCGGAGACAAACTCATGACTCAACGGACCATCGCCGCTCTCATGCTTGCACTGGGCCTCGCCACCCTCGCCGGTTGCGCTTCGCCAACAGTGATCACCCTGAATGACGGTCGCGAAATCCAGGCCGTCGACACCCCGAAGTACGATGAAGATTCGGGCTTCTACGAATTCGAACAACTGGACGGCAAGCACACCCGTATCAATAAAGATCAGGTTCGCACCGTTAAAGACCTGTAAGCCTCAGCGCTTGCACACAAGGCCCGCCTAGCGCGGGCCTTGTTGTTCCTGGGGTTTACCAGTCCAGGGTGATCTGGCTGCGAAAGCTGCGTTGTTCACCGCTTACCGGGTCGATAAAGCGCACGCCCTGGGCCAGTAGCTTGAGTGGCTTGGCGTAATCGTCCTCGGCATCCTTGATCACTTCGGGGTAGAACGGGTCATTACAGATGCTCGCCCCGAGCGCCGTCATATGCACGCGCAGCTGGTGCTTCTTGCCGGTCACCGGGAACAGGCCGTAGCGCCATAGATCAGCGTTTTTCTCGCGCACCTCTACCGCCGTCTCGGTGTTGCTGGCACCCGGCCCTTCCTGCATGCGAAAGAAAGGTTCGCCATCCACCAAACGGCTTTTGTGCACCAACGGGAAGCTGAGGTGCGGCAAGGCCGGAGCGATGGCTTCATAGAATTTGTCGATACGTCGCGTGGGAAACAATTGCTGATAGGCCGAACGGCTGTGCGGGTTGGCGGAGAACAGCACCAACCCCGCCGTATGTCGGTCGATGCGATGCAGGGGCACCAGGGCGGGATTGTCCAGGCGCCGGATCAAGCGTCGCAACAAGGTGTGCTCGACGTATTCGCCAGCGGGTGTCACTGGCAGGAAATGCGGTTTGTCCGCCACCACCAGGTGCTCATCCGCGTACAGGATGTTTTCCAGCACCGGAATCACTTTCTCGTTGGGCACTTCGCGAAAGTAATAGATGCACAAGCCTTCCTTGTAGCCCAGGCCCAGGCTGATCGGGCTGCCATTGACATCCAGCACCCGGCCGCGGGCAATGCGGTCCAACCATTGTTCGCGGCCGATGGCCGGAAAGTGTGCGCACAGGCAATCGAGCACCGTCACCCAGGAGCCCGGCGGCAAGTACAGGGTGCTGGCTTGGTGCTGGGAGGGGGAAAAAATGGAAGTGGACATGCCGACGCTCAAAGCCTGGAAAACAGGCGGGCATTATCGCCCATGGCGCGCGATTGCCTAGGGCCTATCTCAGGCCTTGGCCAGTTGAGCTCGCAGCACTGGCGAGGCGCTTGCCGCCTCGGTGAATTCCTTGAGCCAGCGCAGCACGTCCACCGCTTCCCAACGACCCGGGTCATACAACGCGTAGAGCAAGCCCTGATAACCCACCACATCCAGCTGCTTGTGATAACCGGCGCGCTGGAACAGCGCCTCGATTTCCGCGAAGCAGGTGTTGAAATGCACTTTGTTAAACGGCGTCTTGCCTTCCGTGACCAGGCCATCGAGGCGCAGTTCGTTCACCGCGTCACGCACCACATCGGCGGACATGCGATTGACGCTGCTTTTAAGTTGTTCAACATTCACCACGGGCGTTCCCTCTATTCAATCGCTGTACGAATATACAGTAACTTAATATTTGGAAAGCCGCCATCGCATAAATCTCAGCGCAGGAAGGTAACCACCTGCGCGGTGTCGAACGGCCAGTCCAGTTCCGCCCCGGTGTCCGTGCGGCGAAGCACCGGAATCCGCAGGCCGTAGACGTCTGTCAGGTCCTCCGGATCGGCGATATCCACCAACTCCACCAACAACCCGTGCTCGACGAGCGGCATGACTTCGGCTTCGGCAATCTCACACAGATGGCAACCCAGGGTGCCGAACAGCTGGCATTCAGGAAGCATGATGAAAGGACTCGAACAAGAAACGAACGTCCATTCTAATCCCAACAAGCCCCTGTAGGAGCGAGCTTGCTCGCGAAAAACTCCCGCGCGCCGCGTTCACTCAGGAACCCCGCGTTATCGTTGACGTTTTTCGCGAGCAAGCTCGCTCCTACGGTGCAAAAAGCCTGATCCAGATCACCATGGCCTATAACTGATTCAGCGATTCTTGCGGCTTTTTGCCGCTCGCCCTGCAACGGAGATGCCTGTGTTCGCCAACCTGCTGATTATTCTGGCCTCATCCTTGGTGGTGATTGCACTGTTTCGCCGGCTGCAGCTGCCGCCCGTGCTGGGCTACCTGTGCGTAGGCCTGGCAGTGGGCCCCACCGCGCTGGACTGGGTCAATGACAACGAAGACCTGCCGGACCTGGCCGAGATGGGTGTGGTGTTCCTGCTGTTTTCCCTGGGGCTTGAGTTTTCCCTGTCGAGAATGTTGGCGCTGCGCAGCGTGGTATTTGGCCTGGGCAGCCTGCAAGTGCTGGGGTGCGGGGCATTGCTGGGCGCGTTATTGATGAGCTTTGGCCTCGCACCTGGCGTCGCGTTGTTACTGGGCGCAGGGCTGGCGTTATCGTCCACCGCCATTGTCAGCAAGGAGTTGACCAGCCTGGGTGAAGTCTTCAGCAGTCATGGGCAGAATGCGATCGGCGTGTTGCTGTTCCAGGATGTCGTAGCGGTGTTGCTGCTGACATTGGTACCGGTATTTGCCGGCAGCAGCGACCAAGCCTGGTACTGGGCGCTGCCGCTGACCTTGGGCAAGACCGTGGTGCTGTTCGTGGGCCTGTTGTTCGCCAGCCGCTGGTTGCTGCCACGCCTGTTCCGTGAAGTCGCCGCGTCTCATTCGGCGGAACTGTTTGTGCTGCTGGCGCTGGTGATTGTCTTGCTCACCGCCTGGCTCACCCACCTGCTGGGCCTGTCCCCTGCCCTCGGTGCATTCCTGGCCGGCATGCTGCTGGGGGAAAGTCATTACCGACACCAGATCGAAGCCGATATCCGCCCGTTTCGCGACATCCTGCTGGGGCTGTTTTTTGTCAGCATCGGCATGCTCATCGATCTGCAGTTGTTCGTCAGCCACAGCCTGTTGATCCTCGGCCTGACGCTCACGCTGATGCTGGTCAAAGGCAGCGTCGTCGCGGCGCTGGTCAAGTGGCGTAACAGTGACACCGAAACAGCCTGGCGCAGCGGTCTGGCGCTGGCCCAGGGCGGCGAGTTCTGTTTTGCGCTGATGGCGCAGATGCAGCAGAGCCGGTTGATTCCCGATGAGTTCAACGGCCTGCTACTGGCTGCCACCTTCTGCTCGATGCTGCTGACACCGCTGCTGTTACGTGCGGCACCGGCCATCGCGCTGCGCCTGCATCGCAAGCCCAACCAGCAAGTGCAACTGGAACACATCACCGCGCTCAACGCTCAATTGCACGGACACGTGGTGATTTGCGGGTATGGCCGGGTAGGCCAGTCCATCGGGCGCTTTATGCGCCGCGAACAAGAGGCGTTTATCGCCCTGGATGATGACCCCGAACGGGTGCAGGAAGCCGCCACCGAGGACAGCAGTGTGCATTACGGCGACTGCCGCCGTGGTGCATTGCTCAGCGCCGTCGGCCTGGAACGGGCGCGGTTGGCGGTGATCGCGGTGGACAACAGCGATGTCGCCCTGGTGGTGCTCAAGGAGGCGCGGCAGATCAACCCAGACGTGCCGATCCTGGTGCGCACACGCGATGACAGCCAGTTGGCTGAACTCAAGGCCGCGGGCGCCAGCGAGGTGGTGCCCGAGTTGCTGGAGTCGAGCCTGATGCTCGCCTCCCACGCCCTGATCCTGCTGGGCCTGCCGGACCAACAGGTGCAGGCGCGAGTGAACGAAGTACGGCGCAACCACTATCGCCTGCTGCACGGTTTCTACCCACCGCCACACACTGACGAAGAAGCGCCGATCAGTCCTGACTGACCGCCCCGATCTTGTGGATCGACAGGTCCGCACCGTAATACTCCTGTTCCTGGCTCAAGCGCAGCCCTTGCACACGCTTGATCACGCCGTACACCAGCAAGCCGCCGCCAAACGCTACCGCCACGCCCAGCCCGGTGCCGATCAACTGGCTGATCAGGCTCACGCCGCCCAGCCCACCCAGGGCCGCCTGCCCAAAGATGCCGCAGGCAATGCCACCCCACACGCCACACAAGCCATGCAACGGCCACACGCCCAGCACGTCGTCGATCTTCCAGCGCGCCTGGGCAGCGATGAAGCACCATACGAACAAGCCACCAGCGACCACGCCCGTGACCAGCGCGCCCACCGGATGCATCAGGTCGGAACCGGCGCAGATTGCCACCAACCCGGCCAAAGGACCGTTGTGCAGAAAACCGGGATCGTTACGGCCAATTACCAGGGCAGCCACGGTGCCGCCGACCATGGCCATCAGCGAATTGACGGCCACCAGACCACTGACGCCATTGAGGGTTTGCGCGCTCATCACGTTAAAGCCGAACCAGCCCACGATCAGAATCCACGAGCCCAGCGCCAGGAAAGGAATGCTCGACGGCGCAAACGCCACCAAGCGCCCTTCACGATAACGCCCATTGCGCGGGCCCAGCAGCAACACCGCCGCCAGCGCCAGCCAGCCGCCCATGGCGTGAACAACCACGGAACCGGCAAAGTCGTGGAAGCTGGCGCCAAAGGTTGCGAGCAGCCATGCTTGCAGGCCAAGGTTGCCGTTCCATACCAGGCCTTCGAAGAACGGGTAGATAAACGCCACGATCAGCGCGGTGGCACACAGTTGCGGGGCAAACTTCGCACGCTCGGCAATCCCGCCGGAAATAATTGCCGGAATCGCCGCGGCAAACGTCAGCAGGAAGAAAAACTTCACCAGGCCGTAGCCATGATCGGCGCTGATCACCGCGGCCGGTTGCAGGAAGCTCACCCCGTAGGAGATCCAATAGCCTATAAAGAAATAGGCCAGCGTTGAAATCGCGAAATCACTGAGGATTTTCGACAAGGCGTTGACTTGGTTCTTCTGCCGTACCGTGCCAACTTCAAGGAAGGCAAAGCCGGCGTGCATGGCCAGCACCATGACCGCGCCAATCAGAATGAACAAGGTATTGGAGCTGTGGACGAGGGTGTCCACCGCGCTTTGCAAGTTTTCCATGGAGGTTGGCAGGCCTGCATCAAGGCAAAAAGCACCAAAGCGGTTCAAGCCAGGGTTTAGCGCACTAAATTGGCACCGCCGGCTCCGCCTTTCTTCAGAGGGCGTGAACCGCTTTAGCGCAGCGATCAACACAACAGGCCGTTGCCGAAAGGGTTTTTCCGCGAAATTAAGTGATTTAGGGTAAGGTTTTCCAAGGTTTTCACCTCGACCGCCCGGATTCAGCGCAGGCTCCAAGGCCTGCGCACCAAGGCAAAGCAAAAGCTGTACCACACAATTGCAATGAACCTTCAGCGAACGCCGCGACTCGAAACCACACGTACAGATCAGCTACCCACGGAGATAACCATGGCCGGTAAAACAGCAAAGACTGCTCAAGAGATACTGATGGAGGATTTTCAAACCCTGGTCAGCGATACCGAAAAGCTGCTGGACGACACTGCCGTGCTGGCCGGTGACCAGGCTGACGAGTTGCGCACCAAGATCCACGAGAGCCTGCTCAAGGCCCGCGAGACCCTGCAACTGACCGAAGACTCATTGCGCGAGCGCGGCCAGGCGGCAATCACCGCCACCGAAGACTACGTGCAAGCCAACCCATGGCAGTCAGTCGGCATTGCTGCCGGCGTAGGCTTTTTGATCGGTCTATTGGCTACAAGGCGCTAACCATGTCTATCGGCGAATCCAGCTCATCCACGAGCGCACATTCCTCAGCAAGCGGTTCAACTTCCCGACGCCTGGGCGCAGCTGTGCTGGGCTTGCTGCACAGTCATGTCGAGTTGTTCGGCATTGAATTACAAGAGCAAAAGGCCCGTACCGTCAGCCTTTTGCTGTTTGCCGGCCTGGCGTTGGTGTTTGCCCTGCTGTTGCTGGTGGGGTTGTCGACGCTGGTGATGATCCTGGTGTGGGACACGGGCTATCGCCTGACCGGCATCATCTGCCTCTGCGTGTTCTACAGCCTGGCCGCTGCGTTCTGCGGTGTGCGCTTGAAGGCGGCGGTATTCGATGAGTCCACGCCCTTCCACGCCACGCTCGAAGAACTGGCCAATGACCGGGAGCGCCTGCTGCCATGAGCATGACTGAGATCCCGCAAAATACTTCTCGCCGGGAAATGCGCAAAGCCTTGATTCGCCTGCGCATGGAAATGCACCGCCAGGAAATCCGTCATGAGTCCCAACAACTCATGGCGCCCCTGCACAAAATGCGCAACATGCGCCACAACTGGCAGGACAGCCTGGGCATCAAGCACGCGCCGTTGTGGGGCGTGGCGGCGGTTACGCTGATGGGCTTCTTTACCGGCAAGGGCGCCAAGGGCGGCAGTATCAGCAGCATCACGCGCCTGGTGCGGCTGGGTGCCGGCTTGATCCCCCTGATCAAGTTGGCCATGCAAGGCTCTTCGCGCAAAAGCTGACCCTCGTTAGCCGATGACCGCAATGACCAGACACCTGCTGGTCATTGCGGTTTTTTGCGCTGCCTGTTAATTGATACCGACGCGGCCGACCGCTGGATTCGCCTGCCCTTGAAGGCCGAACCGGGAAGCTGGAACTGTCATTCACACTACGGAGAGCCTGCGCCTTGGATTGGCCCACCCTGCTAACCCGCGAACGTCTTGGAAAACCCCTGCACAGCCCTGAAGAACTGGGCCGCAGCCCCTTCCACAAAGATCACGACCGCATTATTTTCTCCGGCGCGTTCCGGCGCCTGGGACGCAAGACCCAAGTGCATCCGGTTTCGAGCAACGACCATATCCACACACGCTTGACCCACTCCCTGGAAGTCAGCTGCGTGGGGCGCTCACTCGGCATGCGCGTGGGCGAAACCCTGCGCAGCGCCCTGCCCGACTGGTGCGACCCCAGCGACCTGGGCATGGTGGTGCAATCGGCCTGCCTGGCCCATGACATCGGCAACCCGCCATTCGGGCATTCCGGCGAAGACGCCATTCGCCACTGGTTCCAACAGGCCGCCGGGCGAGGTTGGCTGGATGGCATGAGCAGCGCCGAACGCAATGACTTCCTTAACTTCGAAGGCAATGCCCAGGGCTTTCGGGTACTCACCCAACTTGAATACCACCAGTTCGACGGCGGCACGCGGCTGACCTACGCCACCTTGGGCACGTACCTCAAATACCCCTGGACTGCCCGTCACGCCGACTCGCTGGGCTACAAGAAACACAAGTTCGGCTGTTACCAGAGCGAGTTGCCAATTCTTGAGCAGATCGCCCACAAGCTTGGCTTGCCCCAGTTAGAGGAACAACGGTGGGCGCGTCACCCGCTCGTCTACCTGATGGAGGCAGCCGACGACATCTGCTACGCGTTGATCGATCTGGAAGATGGCCTGGAAATGGAGCTTCTGCAGTACAGCGAAGTGGAGTCGTTGTTGCTCGACCTGGTCGGTGATGACCTGCCACAAACCTATCGCCAGCTGGGCCCATTGGACTCTCGCCGACGCAAGCTGGCGATCCTGCGTGGCAAAGCCATCGAGCACCTGACCAATGCGGCTGCGCAGGCGTTTGTCGAACAGCAGGACGCCCTGCTGGCCGGCACGCTGCAGGGAGACCTGGTGGAGCATATGCACGGCCCGGCAAAGCGCTGCGTGCTGGATGCCAAAGACATGGCGCGCAAGAAAATTTTCCAGGACAAGCGCAAGACATTGCATGAAATCGGCGCTTACACCACCTTGGAAATCCTGCTGAACGCGTTCTGCGGCGCGGCCCTTGAACAACATGGCGGGCGAACACCGTCGTTCAAGAATCGGCGCATTCTCGATTTGCTGGGCAACAGCGCGCCGGACCCCGCCTGGCCACTGCACGCCTCGTTCCTGCGAATGATCGACTTCATTGCCGGTATGACCGACAGCTACGCCACCGAAATGGCACGGGAAATGACTGGGCGTTCCAGCCCTCAGTAACGCTTGCATCCGACCGCCTGTTCCCTGAAACGAATTGCCCTACGATGGGAACAGAGCGGACTGATCGAATTCGTACAAGCATCCGAAGAATAATCACGCGTTCCCAACCGACCGAGCAATTCTACTGCCCCCATCGACGCTTGCCTCACTGTGTGCTTTCTATGCCCAGATACTCTCTTCGTATTCTTTTGGTGGAGGATCACCCGTTTCAACTTCTGGCCACCCAATGCCTGCTCAACAGCTTCGGCTTCGATCAACTGACTGCGGTGGAAAACGCAGAGCAGGCCATACGCACAATGAGCCAGTCCGAACATCCCTTTGACCTGATGTTGTGCGACCAATGCCTGCCCGACCTGCCCGGACTTGAACTAGTGGAAATCGCCAGCCGTCGGCGCTTCATTACCAGCGCTATTCTGTTAAGCGGGCTACCCACGCCAGAACTGATGAGCCTGACAAAACAAGCCTCGCAACGAAGTCTTCCGCTTCTTGGCTATTTATCAAAACCGTTGAACAAGGACGAACTTGAAAAGTTAATCGGCTTAACTTTTACCCCCCCTACGTAGGACTTTAAACATCTTCTTCGACGAAATACGCTACGAAGCCCGCCGTAAAAATTCAAGCCTATCACCATGCCACGATTGCGTTCGAAACGCTCACATGCTCTGTCACGACTACCCATCAACTTGTAGGCGCATACCTTTTTAATTGTAGGAACTTTCCTGTTTTGCATCTACTGCTCGTGCGCTTCATGCCGTGCCCTTATCTTCTGAGCTAATGTGCCCGCTTTATTTGCACCTGCATGGAATGTGATTATGAACTCAGTTTTTATTATCGATGACCACCCCGTTATCCGGCTTGCTATTCGAATGTTGCTGGAGCACGAAGGTTACAAGGTCGTCGGCGAAACAGACAACGGGTGCGATGCCATACAAATGGTCCGTGAGTGCCTTCCAGACTTGGTGATTCTGGATATCAGCATCCCGAAACTCGACGGTCTCGAGGTGCTCTGCCGATTCAATGCCATGAACACCTCAATGAAGACCCTGGTGCTCACGGCCCAGTGCCCGACGCTATTTGCTACGCGGTGCATGCGCTCGGGCGCCGAAGGCTACGTGTGCAAGGAGGGTGACCTGAGCGAATTGCTGAGCGCCATTCGCGCTGTCCTGTCCGGCTACAACTACTTCCCCAGCCAGGCATTGAGTGGCCCCGGAGCCGAAGGCATGGATGTCCAGGAGCTGGAACTGTTCAAGTCAGTTAATGACCGAGAGTTGATGGTCCTGCAACTTTTTGCGCAAGGTCGCACTAACAAGGAAATTGCCAAAGGTATGTTTTTAAGCAACAAGACGGTCAGTACTTATAAAAAGAGACTCATGCAGAAACTCAAAGCCAAATCCTTGGTAGAACTCATCGAGATGGCAAAACGAAACGCGCTAGTGTGAGAAAGCGGATGCCCAGGCGTATAAAGGACTATCTGATTATATTAAGTGCCGGTTTGTACTTCAGCACTACCGTGCTGGCGGAGCACCAAACCAGCCCGGAACGTTTCACCCTCTTGAGTCGTGCGGGAGCTGTTCAACTGGACACTCATTTTGACAAGGCCCAGCGCCAGTGGCTGCAGAACAAACGTGAACTCACGCTGGGGACATCCACACCTGATTACCCGCCCTTCGACCTCACTTCCAGCGGCCATGACTACGAAGGCCTTACCGCCGACTACGCAGGATTACTGGCCAAGGCACTCTCCCTGCCAATCAATGTGATGCGCTACCCCTCCCGAGCGGCGGCCATTCGCGCCCTGGAAGACGGGGAAATTGACCTGCTGGGCTCCTCAAACGGGTTTGAAGCTGCGACGCCAAATCTTATCCTCTCCGAACCTTATGCCGTGGACCAGCCGGTGCTGGTCACGCGCGAGGGAGAAACCCGCAGCCTCAGCGAAGGCCTCGATGGGCTGCGCCTGAGCCTTGTCTATCACTACCTGCCGCTCAATGAGGTGGAGAAGCTGTACCCCAAGGCGAGCATCCGCGCCTACCCGTCCTATCAGAATGCCTTGAATGCAGTGGCCTTCGACCAGGCGGATGTGTTTCTCGGTGACACCATTTCCACCCATTACATGATCAACAAGGGCTATCTCAAGAACATTCGCATGGCCAACTTCGGCAAACATGAAGCTTATGGTTTCAGTTTTGCCACGCGCCAGGACAACCGGATGCTCCTCAGCATTGTCGATTCAGCCCTGGCCTCAGTGCCCATCAACGAAAGGGACAGTATTGCCAAGCGCTGGAGCGCCGGCAGCGACATCCTGCTGACCGACAAGAAGCTGCAACTGACCCAGCGCGAAGAGCGCTGGCTCAAAGAGCATCCGGTGGTCACCGTGGTCGTCAACGAAACTTTCGCGCCCCTGACGTTCTTCGATGCAGACGGCAACTTTCGCGGCATCACCGCCGACTTGCTGGAGTTGATTCGCTTGCGCACCGGCCTGCGTTTTTCGGTGCAGCGCGGGCGCGATGTCAGCGCGATGATCGACCAGGTCGCGACCCAGAAAGTCGATATGATCGGTGCCATCGTGCCCAGCAACGAACGAGATTCGCAGCTTAATTTCAGCCGCCCCTACCTGGAAAACTCCTATGTATTGTTGACACGCAGAGAGCAAGGTGCCCCCTCGAACATGGAGCAGATGGCAGGAAAGCGTCTGGCAATCACCCGAGGCAACCCACTGGCCGCGACCTTGAGCAAAGACTTCCCGCAGGTTCAACTGGTGGAAACCAGTGATACGTTCAGAGCATCGGAGCTGCTAGCACAGGGACAAGTGGATGGGGCAGTGAATACCTTGGTGATCGCCAACTATTTCCTGTCATCCCAGGTCTTCCAGGATAAATTGCAAATAAGCGCCAGCATCGGCACGACCCCAGCGACCTTCTCTCTTGCTACCTCGCGCCAAGCCACGGAGTTGAGCTCGATACTCGACAAGGCGCTGCTCAGCATTGCCCCGGATGAAATGGGCGTAATCAACAGTCGCTGGCGTGGCTACACCGCCGCATCGGACAGCTACTGGCGTAATTACCATCAACTGATCGCGCGAATCATCATCGGCACCGGGCTGTTGCTGTTGATATCCCTAGCCTGGAACGCCTACATGCGTCGCCAGATCAAGCATCGAAAAATGGCCGAACGTGCCCTCAACGATCAGTTCGAGTTCATGCGTGCACTGGTCAATGAGACGCCCCATCCGATCTACGTGCGCGACCGCAATGGGTTGTTGCAGACCTGTAACGACAGCTACCTGCAGGTGTTCGACGTCAAGCGCGAAGAGGTGATCGGCAAAAGCGTGACCCAGATGACCATGGCGCTGGCGTCGGAGGCAGCCCAGTATCATGCTGACTATCTGCGTGTGGTGGCCGAGGGTAATCCGCTGATCCTCGATCGCAGCCTGCATATCCACGACAAGAAACTGACCATCTATCACTGGATCCTTCCCTACCGCGACTCTACGGGTGAAGTCCAGGGCATCATCGGTGGCTGGATCGATATCAGTGACCGACGCCAGCTATTCGATGAACTACGCGCTGCCAAGGAGCGCGCCGACGAAGCCAACCGCGCCAAGAGCACGTTCCTGGCTACCATGAGCCACGAGATTCGTACCCCGATGAACGCTGTGATCGGCATGCTCGAACTGACGCTCAAGCGCGCCGACCAAGGACACCTTGACCGTCCGGCGATCGAGGTGGCGTACAACTCGGCCAGAGACCTGCTGGAGCTGATCGGTGACATTCTCGACATCGCGCGTATCGAGTCCGGCCGCCTCAGCCTGGCGCCGGAGCGCGTCAACCTGCGGGAGGTAATTGAATCAGTGGTGCGCGTCTTCGACGGTCTCGCACGGCAGAAAACCCTCAGCCTGCTGCTGGAGTTCAAACCCGACCTGAACGATATCGAGGTGCTGATAGACCCGCTGCGCTTCAAGCAGGTGCTATCGAACCTTGTGAGCAACGCGATCAAGTTCACCGAACAAGGGCAGGTCAAGATCAAGGTCGAGCTGCAGCCTACCCAGGCCCCGGAGCAGATCGAGCTGAAACTGGTGGTGGAAGACACCGGCATCGGCATCAGCCGGGATGACCAACAACGCCTGTTCGAACCCTTTGCCCAGGCGGACAACTCAGGGCAACTGGCGCGCAGTGGCGCGGGCCTGGGTCTGGTGATCTGCCGCAGCCTGTGCGCGATGATGGGCGGCCAATTGAGCCTGAGCAGCGTGCCCATGGTCGGCACCCAGGTGCACGTCAACCTGAGCATGCCTCGCCTGCAAGCGATCCAGGCGGTGGGTGAACACACGCCGCCAACGCCGGCCACCGCACGGGTGCTTAACGTACTGGTGGTAGACGACCATCCGGCGAATCGCCTGCTGATGTGCCAGCAATTGGGCTACCTGGGGCATAAATTCATCGCTGCCGAGCACGGAGCCGCAGGGTTCCAGGCCTGGCGTAAAGAGCATTTCGACCTGGTAATTGCCGACTGCAACATGCCCATCATGAATGGCTACGAACTGAGTCGTTCAATCCGTGAATATGAGCAACGCGAACAATTGGTGCCCTGCGTGGTACTGGGTTTTACCGCCAACGCCCAGCCGGAGGAAAGGCAACGATGCGTGCAAGCCGGCATGGATGACTGCCTGTTCAAACCCATCAGCCTTACCGTATTAGAGCGCCAACTGGCACATATCGCCCCTGAAACCGTGCCCCAACGGCTGGACCTCGAATGCCTGGAAGCGCTGACCGGCGGTGATCCACAGTTGAGTCGACGCTTGCTGGAGGAGCTGCTGAGCAGCAGCCTTCACGACCGCAAGGTCCTTATCGAACTGCGGGATCGACACGCGCCCCCCTCGGACATCATTGAGCAAGCCCACAAGATCAAGGGTGCCGCCCGCATCGTTCAAGCCCATTCGTTGGCGGGGCAATGCGAAGCCTTGGAGCAAACCTGTTCTCGCAATGAGGAGTGGGCCGTGATCGAAAGCGGCATCAGGGCCCTGGAACAGCTCATGCTGGAATTGGAGAAGATGCTGCGGGTTCAACTCGATGAACTGCAAGCCCCATAGCACCAGGGCCCGTCGTGGCGGGAGCGAGCAAATGCGCTCCTACCGCGACCAGCATAAGTACCCACCGCTTCAGCAGTCGGTCAACTGCAGGAAAATCTCCGCCAGCCGCTCAATCCCCTCCTGGTCCTGAGGGGTAAAGCGGCCCAGCAATGGGCTGTCGAGGTCAAGGACACCAATCAGTTGGCCGTCCTTGACCAATGGCACCACCAATTCACTGTTCGAAGCGCTGTCGCAGGCGATATGGCCTGGGAACGCGTGCACGTCCTCCACGCGCTGGGTTTTCCGTGAGGCCGCAGCCGCACCACACACGCCGCGACCAAACGGAATGCGCACACAGGCGATCTGCCCCTGAAAGGGCCCAAGCACCAGCTCTTCGTTACGATTGAGATAAAAGCCAGCCCAGTTCAAGTCATCCAACTGGTTGAACAGGAACGCGGAAAACTGCGCACTGTTGGCAATAAAATCGCGCTCATCAGCCAGCAATGACTCCAGTTGCGCGCAGAGCATGGCATAGCCATCAAGGCCGCTGCCGGCCTGTTGTAAATCGATCATGGTTGACGTTCCAGCAATTTAAGACCCACCCAGTAACGGGCGAATTGATAGGCGCACCGGCCATTGCGGTTGCCGCGCCCAGTGGCCCAACGCACCGCGAGAACGTCAAGCTGCTCATCGCGTTGCCACTGCAAGCCGGCCTTGCTGGCCAACTCACCGATCCAGTGTTCCACCACATCCAGAAAATGCTCCTGGGTAAAGGGGTAGAACGACAACCACAAGCCAAAACGATCCGACAAGGCAATCTTGTCTTCAACCGCCTCGCTCGGGTGCAATTCGCCGTCCACGCGTTTCCAGTTGTCATTGTCGCTCTGGTTTTCCGGCACAAGGTGGCGACGGTTGGACGTGGCGTACAGCAGCACGTTTTCCGGCGCCTGTTCCAGGGAACCATCCAGCACGCTCTTGAGCACGCGATAGTCACCTTCGCCGGCCTCGAACGATAGGTCATCGCAAAACAAAATGAAGCGTTGTGGTAGCTTGACCAGTTGCTCGACCACCCGCGGCAGGTCAGCCAGGTGGTCACGCTCGATCTCGATAAGACGCAGGCCGGCGTTGGCGTGCTGGGCGAGCAAGGCCCGGACCATGGAAGACTTGCCGGTGCCACGCGAACCCCATAACAGGGCGTGGTTGGCGGGTAACCCATCAAGGAACTGTTGGGTGTTGCGCGCCAGTTGTTCACGTTGTTTGTCGACACCAATCAGGTCCGACAGGCGCATGTCCAGGCTCACTTCCAACGGTAACAGGAAGCCATTGCGACCTTCGCGCTGCCAGCGGGCGGCCAGGCATTGGTGCCAGTCGATCGCCTGGCGTGGGGCGGGTAACAACGGTTCCAGGCGAGCCAGCACCGCATCGGCGCGCTCAAGAAAGGCATTCAATCGAGAATCCACAGCTATTCCTCTGGCAACTTCTTGCAAAAGATGGCGTATTGGCAACCCTGCGGCAAACTGTAGGGCTGCATCAAACAAACGATTCATGCCGGGCGAGCCAAAGCTTGTGGATGTTCAGCTATGCTTGCCGGGCGAAGGGAAACGCTAAGTGGTTCAACACTCGATGGATATCAAGTTCGCCCACCGCTTGTCTTATAAACAAGCCAGATTAACTGTGCTGGTCGGTTTCGTCTTGGGAACCCTGCTCAGTCTGATCCAAATCGGCATTGATTATGCCAGTGAAGACGCATCCATCAACCGTGAAATACGCTCACTGATTGAAATCAGCCATAACCCGGCGTCAAGAATCGCCTACAACATCGATGCCGAACTCGCCCAGGAACTGACCTTGGGCCTGCTGCACTCCCCCGCCATCATCCGCGCGCAGTTGATCGACAACAATGGCGTGGTGCTGGCCGACGTCAACCGTCCGCGCAAGGAAAGCAACTATCGGCCGGTCAGCGATTTTCTGTTTGGTGCCAATCGCCAATTCGAAGACCGACTGTTTCTCAGCCATATGCCCAACGACTCCCTTGGTGTGTTACGCCTGGACGTCGATACTTATGCCTTTGGCAGCCGTTTCCTGCATCGCGCCGAGATCACTCTGCTCAACGGCTTCGCCCGCAGCCTGCTGCTCACCGGGATTTTGCTCGGCCTGTTCTACGTAATGCTCACCCAACCGCTGGTGCGCATTATCCGCGAGCTGAGCACACGCAAACAGGCGCGCCTGGATTGCCCACCGGGGCATGAACACGATGAAATCGGCGTGCTGGTCAGCGTCGCCAACCAACAATTCGAAAACATGGAAACCGAGATCCAGCAACGGCGCCATGCCGAAGATCGCCTCACGGAGTATTTGGGGCAACTGGAAAATATCGTTTCTGCGCGCACCCTCGAACTCAAGGCCAGCAACCAACGCTTGAGCCAGTCCAACGATGAGCTGGAGGCGGCGAAAATGACTGCGCTGGGCATGGCTCAGGCACGGGCAGCATTCCTGGCCAATATGAGCCATGAAATTCGTACGCCGCTCAATGGGTTGCTGGGCATGATTGCCCTCTCACTGGATAGCCCGCTGACCGCCGAACAGCGCCAGCAACTGTCCATTGCCCATGACTCAGGCAAAGTGCTGGTGGAGTTGCTCAACGATATTCTTGACCTGTCCAAGTTCGACGCCGGCCAGCTGGAACTGGAGCATATCCCGTTCGACCTGGGCTCATTGGTGGAAGATACCGCCAACCTGCTCTCGCAAAATGCCGCTCCGAGCGTGGAGCTGACCTGCCTGATCGACCCGCAATTTCCCGCCCAGGTGGTCGGCGACCCTACCCGTGTGCGGCAGATCGTCAGCAACTTGCTCTCCAACGCCTTGAAGTTCACCCGCTTTGGCCGCGTCGATGTGCGCCTGCGCGCCTTGGAAGGTCGGGTCAGCATTGAAGTGTGCGATACCGGCATTGGCATCGCCCAGGAAGCCCAGGTGAAAATCTTCCAGCCGTTCACCCAGGCCGGCGCTGGCATTACCCGCCAGTTTGGCGGGACGGGATTGGGCCTGGCGTTGACTCATAACCTGTGCGAAGCCATGCAAGGCCGCTTGAGTATCAGCTCGGAGGTGGGCTTTGGCAGCCAGTTCTGCGCCGACCTCCCACTGCCCGCGCATTTGCCTGCCATGCGCTATGCACCGCTCACGGGCGAGGTGATCGCCATCACCAACGCCGGCGGCGGGCTGACGGAGCTGCTCACCACGCTATTGCCCTCTTGGGGGCTGACACCGCGCTGCTATTCCCAGGACGATGATTTGAGCGGGCTGGCGCCCGACCTGTTGATCACCGACTGCCCTGAATGCTTGTTCCGCTTGCGCCCGGGCATCAGCGCGCCGATTCTGCTGGTTACCGCCTATGGTAACTTTTTGCCCAGCGAAGAAGTCACGGCCCTGGCGCCGCTGCAGCAACAAGCGCGCCCATTGAGCCGCAACGCGCTGTACCAGATCCTGCAACGCAACCTGCGCAGCGGCGCGCAACTGGTGCTCGACCCGGTCCAGATAGAAACCGCACCGCTTGCGCACCGCGCGCGCATCCTGCTGGTGGAGGACAACGCGGTCAATCAACTGGTGGCCAAGGGCATGCTCAGCAAGCTCGGGTGTGAGGTAATCGTCGCGGCCCATGGCGGCGAAGCCCTCAAGCTTCTGGAGGACCAGCGCTTCGACTTGGTGTTGATGGACTGCAACATGCCTGTGATGGATGGCTATGAGGCCAGCCGACAAATTCGCCGGAGCGGGCGTTGGCCGGACTTGCCCATTGTTGCCTTGACCGCCAACGCGATGGCCGAAGAACGCGAGCGTTGCCGGGCCGCTGGAATGAACGATTACCTGGCCAAGCCGTTTCGCCGTGAAGAACTCAACGCCTTACTGGAACTGTGGGTACCGAAGACAACCAGCCTCTGATGGGTACCCGCAATATTGCGGTCATTTGAGCAGGGCTTCAATCTCCTGGGTCAAGTCCTGGGGCTTGGTGGTTGGCGCAAAACGCTTGACCTGCTTGCCATCACGGCCAATGAGAAACTTGGTGAAGTTCCACTTGATGTTCTTGGAACCCAGCAGCCCCGGGGCCTGTTTTTTCAACTGCACAAACAACGGGTGGGCATCGCTGCCATTGACGTCGATTTTCTTGAACAGCGGAAAACTGACACCAAAGTTCAGCTCGCAGAACTCGGATATCGCGCCTTCATTGCCGGGTTCCTGCTTGCCGAACTGGTTGCAGGGAAAGCCGAGCACCACCAGGCCCTGGTCCTTGTATTGCTGCCAAAGTTGCTCGAGGCCCTTGTACTGCGGTGTGAAGCCGCATTTGCTCGCGGTGTTGACCACCAGAATGGCCTTGCCGGCAAAGTCGGCCAAGGTCTTTTGCTCACCCTTGATGGTGGTGCAAGGGATGCTCAGCAGGGAGTCGCTCATGGCAATGCCTCAAGTCAGGGAAAGAAGAGCCTTATTTGTAGGAGCGAGCTTGCTCGCGAAAAACTATCAGACGCCGCGTTCATTCAGGAAACCCGCCGTATCGTTGACGTTTTTCGCGAGCAAGCTCGCTCCTACAGGGACCATGCAAGCCTAGCGCGGCACCAGCTCCAGGCATACCGAATTGATGCAGTAGCGCAGGCCCGTCGGCGGGGGGCCGTCCGGGAACACATGCCCCAAGTGTGCATCACACTTGGCGCAGGTGACTTCGGTGCGAATCATGCCGTGGCTGACATCGCGGATCTCGACCATCGCGCTGTCGGCGATCGGCTCATAGAAGCTGGGCCAGCCACAGCCGGAATCAAACTTTGCCTTGGAATCGAACAGCGGCTCGTTGCAGCAGATGCAGTGGTAGACGCCGTCGGTCTTGGTGGCGTTGTACTTGCCGCTGAACGGTCGCTCGGTACCCTTGAGACGGCACACGTTGTACTGCTCCGGATCGAGCATCGCCTTCCATTCATCTACAGTTTTCTGCAACTTATCCATCGGTACACCTCGGCAACTGAAAAACCCTGATCTGTGTCTTTTCCATGGATCAGGCGGCACGTATGATTGCGCCTCTTCAAAACGCCAGTCTGGCACCCGCGCCATCGGCATTCAAACGTATTTATGGGTGCGGGCCGTGCAGGCTTCACCCTACGGTAGTGCCTACGCCGTCGGGATCGTTCATTTTCAGGATCACATCGCCATGCAGGTCAGCAAATCGAACAAGCTCGCCAACGTCTGCTATGACATTCGCGGCCCGGTGCTCAAGCACGCCAAACGCCTGGAAGAGGAAGGCCATCGCATCCTCAAGCTAAACATTGGCAACCCGGCGCCGTTTGGTTTCGAAGCGCCGGACGAAATCCTTCAGGATGTGATCCGCAACCTGCCGACCGCCCAGGGTTACAGCGACTCCAAGGGCCTGTTCAGCGCGCGCAAGGCGGTGATGCAGTACTACCAGCAGAAGCAGGTCGAAGGCGTCGGCATCGAGGACATCTACCTGGGCAACGGCGTGTCCGAGCTGATCGTGATGTCCATGCAGGCGTTGCTCAACAATGGCGATGAAGTCCTGGTGCCAGCCCCGGATTACCCGCTGTGGACCGCCGCCGTGACCTTGGCGGGCGGCCACCCGGTGCATTACCTGTGTGATGAGGGCGCCGACTGGTTCCCGGACCTGGCCGACATCAAGGCCAAGATCACGCCCAACACCAAGGCCCTGGTGATCATCAACCCGAACAACCCCACTGGCGCCGTGTACTCCAGGGAAGTATTGCTGGGCATGCTGGAACTGGCGCGTCAGCACAACCTGGTGGTGTTCTCCGACGAGATCTACGACAAGATCCTCTACGATGACGCCGTGCATATCTGCACCGCCTCCCTGGCCCCGGACCTGCTGTGCCTGACCTTCAATGGCCTGTCCAAGTCCTACCGCGTGGCGGGTTTCCGCTCCGGCTGGATCGCCATCTCCGGCCCCAAGCACAATGCGCAAAGCTACATCGAAGGCATCGACATGCTGGCCAACATGCGCCTGTGCGCCAACGTACCGAGCCAGCACGCGATCCAGACCGCCCTCGGCGGCTACCAGAGCATCAACGACCTGATCCTGCCCCAAGGTCGCCTGCTGGAGCAACGCAACCGCACCTGGGAGTTGCTCAACGCTATCCCCGGCGTGAGCTGTGTGAAGCCCATGGGCGCGCTTTATGCGTTCCCGCGGATCGACCCGAAAGTCTGCCCGATCCTCAACGACGAGAAGTTCGTGCTCGACCTGCTGCTGTCGGAAAAACTGCTGGTCGTGCAAGGTACCGCCTTCAACTGGCCGTGGCCGGATCACTTTCGCGTGGTGACCTTGCCACGTGTGGATGACCTGGAGATGGCGATTGGTCGCATCGGTAACTTCCTGAAGTCCTATCGCCAGTAAGGCAATTGACGCTGTGCGACTCACAAAGAGTCGTACAGCGATTATCTGGCAACACTTCTGTGTCACTTACTTGCGGTTGTACTTCATTTGGCCCCTGCCAATGACGTGCCCCCTATAATCACGGGGCGACAGGGTAGCATCGGGTCGATCAGGGCTGACAATACAGGTCGGAAAATCCCTTCAAGGCCCTACGCCAACGGTGTAGGACACAGTTTGAAATAGTCCCCCGGTTGAATCACCCCATGCCGCACCTTATATACCCCGCAGTGAGCGACATATTAAGCATGAGGAGAATTCTACAACCATGATGCGCATCCTGCTGTTCTTGGCCACTAACCTGGCAGTCGTACTGATTGCCAGCGTCACCCTGAGCCTTTTTGGCTTCAACGGGTTCATGGCGGCCAATGGGGTTGATCTGAACCTCAATCAGCTGCTGATTTTCTGTGCAGTCTTTGGTTTTGCCGGTTCGCTGTTCTCGCTGTTCATCTCCAAGTGGATGGCAAAGATGAGCACCAGCACCCAGATCATCACGCAACCACGCACTCGCCATGAACAATGGCTGATGCAAACCGTGGAGCAGTTGTCTCAAGAAGCAGGCATCAAAATGCCCGAAGTCGGGATTTTCCCGGCTTATGAGGCCAACGCCTTTGCGACCGGCTGGAACAAGAACGACGCGCTGGTGGCCGTGAGCCAGGGCCTGCTGGAGCGGTTTTCGCCCGACGAAGTCAAGGCGGTGCTGGCCCACGAGATCGGTCACGTGGCCAACGGTGACATGGTCACCCTGGCGCTGGTACAGGGCGTGGTGAACACCTTCGTGATGTTCTTTGCGCGGATCATCGGCAACTTCGTCGACAAGGTCATCTTCAAGAACGAAGAAGGCCGTGGTATTGCCTACTTCGTGGCGACCATTTTCGCCGAGCTGGTCCTGGGCTTCCTGGCCAGCGCCATCGTGATGTGGTTCTCGCGCAAACGCGAGTTCCGCGCAGATGAAGCCGGCGCACGCCTGGCGGGCACCAGCGCAATGATCGGCGCGCTGCAACGCTTGCGCTCCGAACAGGGCCTGCCGGTGCATATGCCCGACAGCCTGACCGCCTTCGGCATCAACGGCGGCATCAAGCAGGGCCTGGCTCGCCTGTTCATGAGCCACCCGCCGCTGGAAGAGCGGATTGACGCACTGCGTCGCCGGGGCTGATAGCCGGATGACTCAACAAGGGGGCGATCTGATCGCCCCTTTTTTGTGCCTGCTGATTTCACCGCTCGCCCCTACAAAAGGAAAAACCCTTTTAGCGCCTGGTCAGCCGATAAGCACGCTCTTCAAGGCGAGTAACACCGTCCTGCAGGAACTTTCCGCTCTCCCTCAGGATGTCCCGCTCCTCCAGCCGCTCCAACGCCCAATGCAGTGCAA
Source organism: Pseudomonas sp. MF6767 (assembly GCF_016405475.1). NCBI lineage: Bacteria > Pseudomonadati > Pseudomonadota > Gammaproteobacteria > Pseudomonadales > Pseudomonadaceae > Pseudomonas > Pseudomonas sp. MF6767. The sequence goes on from NZ_JAEKCY010000009.1 coordinate 184,956, forward strand.
ATAGCACCTGCACTTCCTCGTCCGTGACAGCAAAGGGTGGGCCGGCCTTCTGCCCTTGGTCGTAATCGAGGGTAATCAGCAAACCCTGGCAGCCTGAGGGTAGCAAGGCATTCAGGTGCTCGGCGTATTGCGCACGCATCAGCGGGGGCAATGCGATCAACGCGGCACGATCATATACGCCGCGGCAACCGACCAGCGCCTGCGCATTCAGGCTGAAGAAATCGCCACACCACAGTTCGATCTGGCCCGCCTGATAGACCTTGAAGGCGCCCTGCTGACTGACGTGCGGCACGAGCCCCTGCTCGCTGAAGAACGCCTCAACCGCCTGCTCCGATAGCTCCACGCCCATTACCGGGTACCCCTGGCTCTCGAGCCATACCAAGTCCAGGCTTTTGCCACACAACGGTACCAGCACCTTTGCCCCCTCGGGCAACCCCAGCACGGGCCAGTGCCGTTGCAAATAGGGATTGACCTCGTGCTGATGGAAGCCGATCTGATTGCTCGCCCAGCGGTCCTGCCAAAATTCAGGCTGCATGAATCACTCCGAAAATTCGATCAAAAGGCGCTAAAACTTATATTAGATTTAGATCGATGATCTGATTGAAGATGGCTCCATCTTAACCCTCAGGACTCTGCTCATGCTCCCCAGCCTGTTTATCTCCCACGGCTCGCCCATGCTGGCCTTGCAACCCGGTGCCAGCGGTCCTGCGCTGCAGCGCCTGGCTGACGAACTGCCACGGCCCAAAGCCATTGTGGTGGTGTCGGCGCATTGGGAAAGCCCGGACCTGCTGGTCAGCGGCAGTGCTGCCCCCGAAACCTGGCACGACTTCGGTGGCTTTCCGCGCGAGCTGTTTGCGGTGCAATACCCCGCGCCGGGTGACCCGCAGTTGGCCAGTGAGATCGTCGAACTGCTGCACGCCAACGGCCTGGCTGCACGTATTGACGAGCAACGCCCCTTCGACCACGGCACCTGGGTCCCGCTGTCGCTGATGTACCCGGCAGCGGACATCCCGGTGGTACAAGTGTCCTTGCCCAGCCGCCTGGGCCCGGCTTTGCAGACTCGAGTCGGGCATGCACTCGCGAGCCTGCGCGAACAGGGTGTGCTGCTGATCGGCTCCGGCAGCATCACCCATAACCTGGGCGAACTGGACTGGCGCGCAGGGCCGGAAACGATCACCCCGTGGGCGCGGGAGTTTCGCGACTGGGTGGTCGACAAACTGGCGACCAATGACGACGCCGCCTTGCATGACTATCGGCGCCAGGCGCCACATGCCGTGCGCAGCCATCCCAGCGATGAGCATTTGCTGCCGCTGTACTTTGCGCGAGGTGCGGGCGCAGATTTCAGCGTAGCGCACCAGGGCTTCACACTGGGCGCCCTGGGCATGGACATCTATCGTTTTGGCTGACACCGCCACACCTGTGGGAGCTGGCTTGCCTGCGATAGCGGTGTATCAGTCACACACTGGCTTGCTGACTCACCGTTATCGCAGGCAAGCCAGCTCCCACAGTTGATCGCCTCGGAGACTAAAACATGAGGCAAAAAAAATCCCCGAACCAGTCGGGGATTTTTTATGTGCGATCAATCAGCCCAAGGGCGGATCAATCTTCGCGGTAGCGACGCAGCTTGAGCTGCTTACCGGCAACGCGAGTGTCTTTCAGCTTGGCCAGCAGTTTTTCCAGGCCGTCTTCCGGCAACTCCACCAGGGAGAAGCTGTCACGCACCTGGATGCGACCGATGGCTTCACGCGCCAGGCCACCCTCGTTGAGGATAGCGCCCAGCAGGTTCTTGGCAGCGATACCATCACGCGCACCCAGCGCGGTACGGCAACGAGCACGGCCTTCAGCCAATGGCACTGGAGCACGACGCTCACGGTCACCACGGTCTGGACGGTCACCGGAACGCTCTGGACGATCACCGCGTGGCGCGCTGTTCGGAACCAGTGGACGTTCTTTTTCGATGGCTGCCAGGGTCAGGGCCTGACCATTGGTAGCTTTGCGCAGCAGGGCTGCAGCCAGGGCACGCGGGGTGCAACCGATATCGGCGGTCAGGCGGTCCAGCAGGTCGCCGTGGGTCGATTCAGCGTCAGCCACCAGTGGCGCCAGGCTGTTGGTCAGTTTCTTGATGCGCGCATCGAGAACGGCCTGGGCATCCGGCAGGCGGACTTCGGCAACTTTCTGGCCGGTAACACGCTCGATCACTTGCAGCATGCGGCGCTCACGTGGAGTCACCAGCAGCAACGCACGACCTTCGCGGCCGGCACGGCCAGTACGGCCGATACGGTGAACGTAGGACTCTGGATCGTAAGGCATGTCAACGTTGAACACGTGGGTGATACGTGGAACGTCGAGGCCACGGGCAGCAACGTCGGTCGCCACAACGATGTCCAGACGGCCATCCTTGAGGGAGTCGATCACACGCTCACGCTGGTTCTGGGCAATGTCACCGTTCAGCGCAGCGGCTTTGTAGCCTTTGGCTTCCAGGGCGCTGGCCAGGTCCAGGGTCGCTTGCTTGGTGCGCACGAACATGATCAGGGCGTCGAAGTCTTCGACTTCCAGCAGGCTCAATACAGCCGAGGTCTTCTGGTCAGCGTGAACCAACAGGTGAGCCTGTTCGATCGCGGTAACGGTCTGGGTCTTGGTCTGGATCTTCACGTGCTCCGGATCGCGCAGGTGGCGTTCGGCAATGGCACGGATGGACTGCGGCAGGGTAGCCGAGAACAGTACGGTCTGACGGGTCGCTGGCAGCGCCTTGAAGATGACTTCCAGGTCATCCATGAAGCCCAGCTTCAACATTTCGTCAGCTTCGTCCAGAACCAGGTGGTTCACGGTCGACAGGACTTTTTCGTCACGACGCAGGTGGTCGCACAGACGGCCCGGAGTGGCGACAACGATCTGTGCGCCATTGCGGATTGCCTTGAGTTGTGGGCCCATAGGCGCGCCGCCGTAAACGGCCACAACAGTTACACCCGGCATTTGCTTGGCGTAGGTTTCAAAGGCGGTTGCTACTTGCAGCGCCAACTCACGGGTTGGCGCCAGGATCAGGGCTTGCGGCTCGCGCTTGGCAGGATCGATGCAATGCAGAATAGGCAGGGCGAACGCGGCGGTTTTACCGGTACCGGTTTGCGCCTGGCCAATCATGTCCTTACCGGCCATGATGATCGGGATCGATTGCTGCTGAATCGCCGAAGGTTCTTCGTAGCCGGTCGCTGCGACGGCTGCAAGAATATTCGGGTTAAGATTAAAAGCGGCGAAGCCGCCGGTTTCCTGGGTCATGGGTCTGCCTCTAAGTGCATCCGCAAAGACCCATGCTCCAAAGCTGCGCATGCCGTGTTGAGACTCAAGAGTCGCCCTGGCTGCTTTGTCGGCGGGGATTTGCGAAAACGAATGAATGAAAAAGATTCGTCAAGGAAGAGTCCGCTGTGCGGACGTGCAGCCGAAGCTGACTTCGGGGAATTGCGCTACCTAAACGCGGCCCGGTTAAAGGCCGGCGCGCACTATACCGGAAATACCTGAAAAAGGGAGCTTTTTTTATCGCCAGGCGCCGATAAACCGCACTGGGTCACGCGCTTTGCAGATCCATGCGCCAGGGTCTATTTTTCAAAGGCCCGGCCCTGTTGGTTATCGAGCTTAAACGGTTCACCCACCCATTGAGACCCTTTGGTCTGAAACCTCACCTGCGCCCCGAGGGCACACCCGATGAATCAAGCCAGCAGTAGCCGTGTCAGCCGCGCACTTGAGGGCCATGTTCTATTGCTAGGCCTGGACCGCGTGGCCAAGCGCAACGCCTTTGACCTGGATTTGCTCAATGAACTGAGCCTGGCCTATGGCGAATTTGATCGAAACGATGACGCACGGGTGGCCGTGGTGTTTGCCCATGGCGATCACTTCACCGCAGGACTGGACTTGGCCAATGTCAGCGGAGTAATGGCCGGCGGCTGGCAACCGCCGCTGGGAGGGTGCGACCCGTGGGGGGTGTTTGCCGGCCCGCGCGTGAGCAAGCCGGTGATCGTCGCCGCCCAAGGTTACTGCCTGACCATTGGTATCGAGTTGATGCTGGCGGCGGATATCAACCTCTGCGCCAGCAATACCCGCTTCGCCCAGATGGAGGTGCAACGCGGCATCTTTCCGTTTGGCGGCGCGACATTGCGCTTTCATCAGATTGCCGGCTGGGGCAATGCGATGCGTTGGCTGCTCACCGGCGACGAATTCGACGCCCATGAGGCCCTGCGCCTGGGGTTGGTGCAGGAAGTGATGGCCAGTGAAGACCTGTTGCCCCGTGCCATTGAATTGGCCAACCGCATTGCGCGCCAGGCGCCGCTGGGTGTGCAGGCAACGTTGATGTCGGCACGCCTGGCGCGCATGGAGGGTGAGGCCGTCGCAGCCGCCGCGCTGCCGCCCATGGTGGACAAACTGCTCAACAGTGAGGACGCCAAGGAGGGTGTTCGGGCGATGGTCGAGAAGCGGCCCGGGGTGTTCAAGGGGATTTGAACAAACTGAATTAGCCGTCGCCAGTGAGGGCCTCTTCGCGGGCAAGCCCGCTCCCACAGGGGATTGCATTTCAACACAGAGTGCAATTCGACTGTGGGCTTGCCCGCGAAAGCGTCCGAACTGACAACTAAGTTGCTGGCCGAATCGCCTTGATCAACGACTGCAACGAATACCCCAATCGCGGCGCCAAGGCTTCGGCGCGGGCTGACAGCGCATCCAGGTCCAACACCTGATCCAGCTCCGAAGGCACCAATAGAATCACATTGCCCTCCTTCACCGGCAGCTCCCAGTAATGCCGGTGGTACAACCCACGCAGCAACGCCGCCCCCAGCGGCTTGCCGTCATCGGTGGCCCACTGGTTGATCACCAGCCAGCCGCCGGGGTTGAGTTTCTTCTGACAGTTTTCCAGGAAGGTCCAGGCCAGATGCCCCACGCCCGGGCCGACATCGGTGTAGAGGTCGACGAAAATCAAATCGGCCGATTCAGCACTGTCGAGCAATTGCAGCGCGTCACCAATGCGGATGTACAAGCGCGGATCGTCATCCAGCCCCAGATATTCAATCGCCAGGCGCGGCACATCGGGGCGCAGCTCAATGGCTTCGACATCCTCCAGCGCCAGGAATTTGAGGCATGCCTGGGTCAACGTGCCCGCGCCCAGGCCGAGGAACAACGCACTTTCCGGCTGTTCATGGCACAACGCGCCGATCAGCATCGCGCGGGTGTAGTCGTACTCCAGCCAGCTCGGGTCAGCAGTGAACACACAGCTTTGCTCGATGGCGTCGCCAAATTCGAGAAAGCGGTAATCAGCCACTTCAAGCACACGGATCATGCCGAATTCATCATGGACTTCGGCCAGCAGGCGCTCGACACGCTCCTCGCTCATCACTACTCCTAAAGGGTTTACCGCACGACAAAGGCGCGATTGTCGGCCAAGCGGCAACCACAGGTCACGCACTAATTGCTGCTAACATTGACGCCCTAACATCCACCTGCAAACGAGTTCATGATGAGCCACCCCTGGAGTCCCGATAGCTGGCGAGCCCTGCCGATCCAGCAGCAACCCCGATACCCGGACGCCGCGCACTTGGAGCAAGTGGAGCAGAGCCTGGCGAGCTACCCGCCCCTGGTGTTTGCCGGCGAAGCCCGCGAATTGCGCCGTCAGTTTGCCGAAGTGACCCAGGGTCGTGCCTTCCTGCTGCAAGGTGGCGATTGCGCCGAGAGCTTCGCCGAGTTTTCCGCCGCGAAGATCCGCGACACCTTCAAGGTGCTGCTGCAGATGGCCATTGTCATGACCTTCGCCGCCGGTTGCCCGGTGGTGAAAGTCGGGCGCATGGCCGGCCAGTTCGCGAAGCCACGTTCGGCCAACGATGAAACCATCGACGGCATCACCCTGCCCGCCTACCGTGGCGATATCGTCAACGGCATCGGCTTCGACGAAAAAAGCCGCGTGCCAGACCCGGACCGCCTGTTGCAGTCCTACCACCAGTCCACCGCCACCCTCAACCTGCTGCGCGCCTTTGCCCAGGGCGGTTTTGCCGACCTGCACCAAGTGCACAAATGGAACCTGGATTTCATCGCCAACTCCGCCCTCGCCGAAAAGTACAGCCAACTGGCCGACCGCATCGACGAAACCCTGGCCTTCATGCGCGCCTGTGGCATGGACAGCTCGCCGCAATTGCGCGAAACCAGCTTCTTCACCGCCCACGAAGCGTTGCTGCTCAACTATGAACAAGCCTTCGTACGCCGCGACAGCCTGACCAACGATTACTACGACTGCTCGGCGCATATGCTGTGGATCGGCGACCGTACCCGTCAGTTGGACGGCGCCCATGTCGAGTTCCTGCGCGGGGTGAACAACCCGATCGGCGTGAAAGTCGGACCGAGCATGAACCCGGAGGACCTGATCCGCCTGATCGACATCCTCAACCCGGATAACGACCCCGGCCGCCTCAACCTCATTGCCCGTATGGGTGCAGGCAAGGTCGGCGACCATTTGCCCAACCTGATCCGTGCCGTGCAGCGCGAGGGCAAGCAGGTGCTGTGGAGTTGCGACCCAATGCACGGCAATACCATCAAGGCCAGCAGTGGCTACAAGACCCGCGACTTTGCGCAGATCCTTGGCGAAGTGAAGGATTTCTTCCAGGTGCACCAGGCAGAAGGCAGCTATGCCGGCGGGATCCATATCGAGATGACCGGGCAGAACGTCACCGAATGCATCGGCGGCGCACGACCGATCACCGAAGATGGCCTGTCAGACCGCTACCACACCCATTGCGACCCACGGATGAATGCCGATCAGTCGCTGGAGTTGGCGTTCCTGATTGCCGAGACCTTGAAACAGGTAAAGCGCTGACGTTTTATCGACGGGGATGACGCCATCGCGGGCAAGCCCGGCTCCCACAGAAAAACGCGTTCAAATGTGGGAGCCGGGCTTGCCCGCGATAGGGCCTTAAAGGCTGACATCCCGGTTCAGCATCGCAGCCCTCAACCGGGCAGCACTGGGCCGCTGGCAATTGAGCTGGATCTGTTCCAGCCCTAGCCAGTCGGCCATCTTTCGCAGGTTCAAGGCCAGCGCCAACATACCTTCCTCATCCAGCCCAGGTTCTTCCTCGTGCACGGCATGCACGGCCAGGCGCCCATGGGCACGCTCGGCCCGCAGGTCGACGCGTGCGGCAATGCGTTCGTTGTGGAGAAACGGTAGGACGTAATAGCCATACACGCGTCTTTCTTGCGGCGTGTAGATCTCCAGGCGATAGCGAAAGTCGAACAAACGCTCGGTGCGGCTGCGCTCCCATATCAGCGAATCGAACGGCGACAACAATGCACTGGCCGGCACGTTGCGCGGCAGTTTGGGCGCCGCCAGGCAATACGCTGGTTGTTTCCAGCCCCGCACCTGGCACGCCAGCAGTTGCCCATCCTCAACCAGCTCGGCCAAGCGGTTGCGGCTGTCGGCGGGGTCGAGGCGGAAATAATCGCGCAGGTCTTTTTCAGTGGCGACACCCAATGCAGTCGCACTGTGCAACAGCAAGCCACGCTGCGCTTCACCTTCACTCATGGAGACCCTGAGCACCTCTGCGGGAATAACACGCTCGGGCAGATCATAAAGCCGCTCAAACCCTCGACGACCGGCAACCGTGACCAGGCCAGCGGCGAAGAGCCATTCCAGCGCGTGCTTTTCATCACTCCAATCCCACCAGGGACCGGCACGCTCCTCGCGGGTCGACAAGCTACCCGCCCCCACGGCGCCCTGCTGTTCGACGGTGCGCAACACGCGCTGGATCGTCGCCTGCTGTTCACGGCCAAAACGTGCCATCTGCGAATAGATCCCCTGCCCTTGCCGGGCGCGCTCCATACGCCAACCCATCAGCGGGTACAGCGCCAAGGGCAGCAGCGACGCCTCATGCCCCCAGTATTCAAACAGAGAACGCCGCCGCCCCAGGCTCCAGGCCGCCTGCTCAAGAATCGATGGGGAATAAGAACCAAGGCGGGAAAACACGGGCAGGTAGTGGGAACGCACCAGCGCATTGACCGAGTCGATCTGTAAAACGCCCAGGCGCTCGATCAAGCGGTTGAGGTGCGTGGCCTTTATCTGTGCAGGCGCCTGGCGCCCGGAAAACCCCTGGGCAGCCAGCGCCATGCGTCGAGCTTGCTTGAGTGAAATACACAGGTCGGCGGGCATGGCGATCTCCATTGAGGCTCGCGCCCTACCCTACTGCATCCGGGCTTATTTTCGCAGCGGGTCTTCCCAGAAATGCCGATGGCTTTCCTGCGCGACGTCGGCGCGATTGAGCCCGATGTCCTTGAGTGCGTCATCGCTCAGGGTCGCCAGCATCTGCCGCTCCTGATGCAACAGCTGCCAACGCGCGAATGTGTGAAAAAGCCCAGCAAACAGCCAGTTATCCGTCGATATGAAACCTTTTTGACTTTTCATCTTCTCGCCCTCCAGTGGGGATGACGACAGTGTGTGCCTGGCATTATGATCAATCCAACGAATGTTTCTTATGCATTACATCTCGGAGATTGATCAATTGTCCGCCTATCCCAGCATCGACACAGACGTGCTGCGCACCTTCGTCGCCATTGCCGACCAGGGCGGTTTCACCCGTGCCGGCGAGACGGTCAATCGCACTCAATCGGCGGTCAGCATGCAGATGAAGCGTCTGGAAGAAGACGTGTTGGAGCGCAAACTGTTCGAGCGCGATGGCCGGCAGGTACGGCTCACACCCGAAGGCCAGGTGCTGCTGGGTTATGCGCGGCGCATCCTGAAATTGCACAGTGAAGTGTTCAATACCCTGCGCGAGCCGCATATGGTGGGATTGGTGCGCATCGGCACGCCGGATGACTATGTGATGCGCTTTCTGCCAGGGATCCTGAAACAGTTCTCCAAAGCCTACCCACTGATTCAAATCGAAATGCACTGCGAAGCATCGACCGTATTGATGCAACGGCGGGACTTGGCGCTGACCGTGATCAGCCGCGAGCCCGGCAATGATCTGGGTGAGTTGTTGCGTACCGAACGCATGGTGTGGGCAGCATCACCGTGCTTTTGTGTGGAGGAGCACGATGCCCTGCCTCTGGCGGTGTCCGGCGACGAGTGCCTGTACACCCATTGGGCACGTGCGGCATTGGACGCGGCCGGGCGAGATTATCGCCTGGCCTATCACAGCTCTAACGGAGCAGCGATCCTGGCGGTGGTGAGTGCGGGCCTGGCGGCGATGGTCAGCATGGAAAGCCTGGTCACCGACGACCTGCGAGTGCTCGGCAGCGACGAAGGCTTCCCGACTTTGCCGTCGATGAACCTGCGCTTGCTGCGTAACCCGCAGATGACCTCGCCGATCACCGAGTGCCTGGCGGACTACATCGTCGAAGGCTTCAAACTTTAAAGGTAAGCATCACCGCGCACACCACCAAAAAGCCACAGAACAGGCCGCGCAACAGGCGCTCCGGCAAGGCATGAGCCACTTTCACGCCCCAACTGATACTCAGCAGGCCACCCACCGCCAGCGGTAGGCCGATCATCCAGTCCACCTCGTGGTGCCAGGCATAGGTGACCAGGGTCACACCGGTACTGGGCAACGCCAATGCCAACGACAACCCTTGGGCAACCACTTGAGTAGTGCCGAACACACTGGTGAGTACCGGTGTGGCCACCACCGCGCCGCCGACCCCGAACAGCCCGCCCATGGAGCCGGATGCCGCGCCCAAGACGCCAAGCCAGGGCCAGGAATAACGCATTTGCGTGGTGGGCGGCGCGTTGCGGGTAAACATGCGCAGCAGGTTGTAGGCAGACAGCGCCACCAAGAACGCAATAAAACCAATGCGCATGGCGCCCGCATCCAGCCCCACCGCCCAGATCGATCCCAGCCAGGCAAAGCAAAAGCCGGTCACACCCAAGGGTAAGGCGTGACGCAACTCGATGCGGTTACGTTGGTGATAGCGCCACAGGGCGAGCATCACATTCGGCACGACCATGACCAAAGCGGTGCCCTGGGCAATTTGCTGATCCAGCCCGAACAACACGCCGAGTACCGGGATAGCAATCAGCCCGCCGCCGATGCCAAACAGCCCACCCACGGTGCCCAACGCCGCACCCAATGCCAAGTACATCACTAGATCCCACACCGCTCGCTACTCCGCAATTCCAAGCTTTGCATGCTACGCAGTCGGCTCTGGCGCGGAAACGCACAGCAACGCACAATGGCTGTGCCAATCTCGCATAAGCGTCGAGCCATGAACCCCAACACCTTGACCGACCAACTCAGCCTGTTTCTGGATGTGCTGGAAGCCGGCAGCTTTTCCGCCGCCGCGCGCCGCCATCCGCTGACACCTTCCGCCGTGGCCCGGCGCATCGACAGCCTGGAAAGCTCCGTGGGTAGCCGCCTGTTCCAACGCAGCACCCATGCGGTGGTGCCCACCTCGGCGGGCCTGGCCTTTGCCGAGCGGGCACGACGGATTGTCAACGAGTTGCAGCTGGCGCGGGCTGAAGCGGTCTCGCTGAGCCATGCGCCGGAGGGGTTGATCCGGGTCGATGCGCCCGCAGCATTCGGCCGCCGGCATCTGGCGCCGGTCATTGCGGACTTTTTAAACCTGTACCCAGGACTGGACGTGCACCTGCACTTGATCGACAGCTTTGTCGATATGCAGGGCGCGCATCTGGGCAAGGTCGATCTGGTTCTGCGCGCTGGGCATATTGTCGATACCCGGCTGGTCGCTACGCCGTTGGCGAGCATTGTGCGTATCGCCTGCGCCAGCCCCGCGTACCTGAAAAGCCGTGGCACGCCGGCCCATCCTCGAGAGCTGAGCGAACATGATGGCCTGGACTGGGACGGGCTGGCGCCAATGTTCGCCTGGCGCTTCGAACTGGACGGGCGTCGCACCACCTATCGCCCCCGGCGCATCCGCATGAGCGCCAACAATGCCGAAGCCCTGCTTTCGGGTGCACTGGCCGGGCTGGGCATCGCTCATCTGCCGACCTGGTTGGCCAGTGAATACCTGGTACGCGGTGAGCTGTTGCCGCTGTTTTGTGAAGACGGTTTGCCGAGCCCGGAAACCGCCGGCATTTATGCGCTGCGCCTGGAGCAACAGCCCAATGCGCGCAGCCGATTGTTGCTTGAATATCTTAAATCCCGTTTCAGCCCGGTGCCGCCTTGGGATCTGGCATTGCAAAGTGGCTTGGTCTGACGCCTCCGGCAAGAATTACCTGGCGCATTAAAGATTTGCCCGCTAGATTCCAGCCCAGACATGCTTATTCGAGACGCTACCATGAGCAAAAACCCTGATCCTTGCGAATCGCTGTTGCTGGACAACCAGCTGTGCTTCGCCCTGCACTCTACTTCATTGCTGATGACCAAGGTCTACAAGCCGCTGCTCCAAGCCATCGGCCTGACCTATCCGCAATACCTGGCCATGATGGTGCTGTGGGAAGAGGATGAATTGACCGTCAGCGAAATCAGCAGCCGCCTGCTGACGGACCCAGGCTCCATGACGCCACTGCTCAAGCGCCTGGAAGCCGAGGGCCTGCTCAGCCGTACCCGCAGCCGCGAAGATGAACGAGTGGTAGTCGTGGAACTGACCGACACCGGGCGCGCCTTGCAGGAGAAGGCCAAGGATGTTCCGCAATGCATCCTGGGCGCCAGCGGGATGGCGCTGGAGCAATTGCGCAAGCTGCAAGGAGACCTGATCGCGTTGCGCGCCAATCTGCAAACCAGCCTCTGACGCAACACACACCTAAAAAGTGGGAGCTGGTTTGCCTGCGATGGCCATAGGTATCTACACAACTTCGGCACGACGCTAAATCTGTGGCGAGGGAGCTTGCTCCCGTGACGGCCTGGCAGCCGACACAGATATAACTGATGCCCCGCGATCCAAGGTGGGAGCTGGCTTGCCTGCGAAGACGGCCTGACAGTCAACACAGTTGGACCGTGTACATATCCATTCCTGCGGTAACGGCCACTTAGGGTTCCGCTTTTACAGCGGCTCACTTTTGAAAAGCCGGAATGCCGGCCCAGACAAAAGTAAGCAAAACGCTCTTGCCCCACCACTCGGCACCTCGCCCAGGCTCGGTGTGCCTGTAATCCGCCAGCGTGGTTTAACGGGCGCCTAAGATCAAAAGCAGATCAAGATAAAGAGCGGCTCGCTTCGCATCGTGGTTACCGTTGAGCTAACAGAGTTATGTAGATACCTATGCTGGGATTGCGGTACATCAGTCAACAATGCATTGACTGACACACCGCAATCGCAGGCAAGCCAGCTCACACTTTTTGCTCTGCGGTGCCCTCAATTTTTTCAATCAGCCAAAAAACTGAAAAATTAACTTGCGCACTAAACATTAGCGCTATACATTCGCCTCACCAACTACTTAGCGCGCAAATGTTTAGCGCTAAACATACAGAGGAACGCCCCATGCAAACGCTCTATACCGCAGTAGCCACCGCCACTGGCGGCCGTGATGGTCGCGCCGTTTCCAGCGACAATATCCTCGACGTCAAACTGTCGACTCCCAAGGAGTTGGGTGGCGCCGGTGGCCAGGCCACTAACCCCGAGCAATTGTTTGCTGCCGGCTACTCCGCCTGCTTTATCGGCGCACTGAAATTCGTTGCCAGCCAGACCAAACGCAAAATCCCGGATGACGCTTCGATCACCGCCCACGTTGGCATCGGCCAGATCCCTGGCGGCTTCGGCCTGGATATCGACCTGCATGTCAGCCTGCCGGGCCTGGCCCAGGATGACGCGCAAAGCCTGGTCGACGCCGCGCACCAGGTCTGCCCGTACTCCAACGCCACCCGTGGCAACGTTGATGTGCGCTTGCATGTAACGGTCTGAAAAACAGACGCCCATGAAAAAGCCCGACTCAAAGTCGGGCTTTTTTCGTATCGCCGGGGCCAGAATTACTTCTTGGCGCGACCTTTGTACGAACCACCTTCACGGGTGTCGATCTCGATCATGTCGCCGATTTCGATGAAGTCTGCAACGCTCAGCTCGGTACCGTTCTTCAGTTTGGCAGGCTTCATCACCTTGCCGGAAGTGTCACCGCGAGCGGAACCTTCGGTGTAGTCAACCTGACGCACGATGGTGGTCGGCAGCTCTACGGAAACCAGGCGATCTTCGAAGAAGATAGCTTCGCAGACGTCTTCCATGCCTTCTTCGATGAACGGCAGAACGGCTTCGATATCTTCAGCGTTCAGCTCGTACATGGTGTAGTCGGTAGTGTCCATGAACGTGTAGGTGTCGCCGCTGATGAAGGACAGGGTCGCTTCTTTGCGGTCGAGGATTACGTCGTCCAGTTTGTCATCGGCGCTGTAGACGATCTCGGTCTTGTAACCGGTCAGCAGGTTCTTCAGCTTGGTCTTCATGATTGCGCTGTTACGACCAGACTTGGTGAACTCAGCTTTCTGAACCAGCCAAGGGTCGTTTTCGAGACGGATCACTGTACCGGGTTTCAGTTCTTTACCAGTTTTCATTGCGTATATCCGAAATTTGGATGGGATTGACAAAAATCAAGGTGGCGTATCATATCCAACTTTCATAAAACTGTACCAGCGCCGTCGCAAGATCGGCCTGCAAGCCTTGTTCCAGACACCACTTCTCAGCGTGCTGGGTGACCTCGGGCCAGTGTTCCAGCAGCATTTTCCAGGACTGTGCCATATCGCCATCAGCGTTCCAGGCTTGCCAAAGCGTGACGACGGCAGCCTTGGCGGCCGGTGAAAGTGCAGCAGTGTACAGTTCCAGGAAGGCATCGAGCTTGTCCAGGTGGATGTCTTCGTCCTGGCGGTAAATGTGCCATAGCATTGGCCTCCCCGCCCACTGGGCACGCACGAACGAGTCTTCGCCCCGTACGGCGTTGAATTCGCAGCACCATAGCAATCGGTCATATTGCTCCTGACGCACGAATGCAATGACCTGAACGGTCAGCGCGCCGCGCACCTGAATGTCTCCCGCCGACAAACTGCTCACCCCCAGCCAGCATTGCACATCCCCCAGAATGCGCCCTTCCGGCACCAGCAAGTGCGTCCCACGCCCATCGGCTGCCAGCACGTCCAGCCAGCCGGCCAAGCCATCATTCTCATAGGCAAACAGCGACATCAAACGCGCGCCGGCCGTCGGAGCAACGCCCAGGCTTTGCAGGAACTGTTGCTGCGCGGCGGCGTCCTGTTGAAACGCCTGGCGTCGCTCCAACAAGCCGGCTTCATGCAACAGGCCGCCGGTGCCAGGGCGAAACCCGGGGAAGAAAAAGTATTTCTGCACGCCTTTGTACTTCACCGAAGGCAAGCGATGACAACCCACCACCCAGTCTTCAGCGCTGAGGTAATCCAGGTTCATCCACAATGGCGCACGCTCTCGCTCGGCCATGCAGTCCATGTACTCAGGCGGTAGCTGGCAGGCGAACGCAGCAATAACCACATCGGCCGGGTGCGCGCCTGGCCATTCGGCCGGCCAGTGACGCACTTCGACGCCCTCTTGCCATTGCTGGCCCACCTGCACATCAATGTCCGGGCACATGCGTTCGAAGGCGCGCAGGTCATCGACCCACAAGCGCACGTCACAGCCATGCTCCACCACCAACTGCCGGGCCAAGCGCCAGGTCACGCCGATGTCGCCGTAGTTGTCGACGACGCTGCAAAAAATATCCCAGCGGGCTTTCATTCCGGGCTCCATCGATCAAAGGTTCGATTGTCCGCATAAATGCGTGGATGCAGAAGGCTTGATCGCGATTATTCTGCACGGAGGCTGTGCGACAATCACCGTCATGCCGTCAATGCCTGCCAGGAGGCTCTTATGTCTGACCGTCCGTCATCGCTGCTCAAACTCTGCATCGCGATTGCCGCAGGCGTGTGGCTAGGGTTTATCGCCATTGCGCTGACCACCTGGCTGGCGTCTCGCTACCTGTTCCCCCAGAGCCTGGCGCCGGTGGCACAGGCGGTTCAGCAATTGGGCAAACCGGCGATGGTTGAGCCGCAGCCACCGAACCGTCTGTTCGAACAGTACCAACAAAACCTGCAAAAACAGGAACAACAACAGGCCCTGGACCAGGCCCGTAGCAACGCGCGTAACCTGTCCAACCCCAAATGCCAGTTCTGGCTGCAACAAGACCAGAATGCCCCCAATGAAAAGACGCGGGCCAATGTCCTGCAATTCTGCGATTGATGCCAGATACCGCCATGAATAAACACGCCGTGCTCCAGTTGATCCTGGAAAAGCTCACCGTCGACCTCGACATCGTCCAACGCGCCGCGCAGACCGCCTACGAAACCGCGACCCACGAAGAAAACATTGCCGAGAACAAATACGACACCCTCGGCCTGGAGGCTTCGTACCTGGCCACCGGGCAGGCCCGGCGAGTGCAGGAGATCAAGCAATCGCTGGTGCTGTGCCAGCAACTGCAGCTACGTGCATACGATGATCGACGCGGGATAGAGATCGGCACGCTGGTGGGCCTGGAAGACGAGGACGGTCGTCAGCAATGGCTGTTCCTGGCGCCGGATGCAGCGGGTTTGAAAGTGGATGTGGTCGGGCAACCGGTGACCGTCATCACGCCGCGCTCGCCGTTGGGCAAAGGCCTGTTGGGCAAGCGTATCGATGAAGAGGTGGAGATTCTGGTGGCCGGCGCTCGGCAGCACTTTACGGTTACCGAGGCCAGATAACCTACACCCCTGTAGGAGCGAGCTTGCTCGCGAAGAAACGCAAGGGCGCTGCATGCTACCTGGCGCCCCGCGTTAACGTTGGCGATCTTCGCGAGCAAGCTCGCTCCTACAGGGTCATCGCGGTCAGTGGACGGGCAATTCAACGCCGTCGAACAACTCTTCCAGCTCTTGCTTGTTGTGGCACTGGATCGCCTTGGCCATCACTTCACGGGTCAGGTGCGGTGCGAACTTCTCGATGAAGTCGCACATGAAGCCGCGCAGGAAGGTGCCGCGGCGGAAACCGATCTTGGTCACGCTGGACTCGAACAGTTCGCTGGCATCCAGCACCACCAGGTCTTTGTCCAGGTTGGTGTCGACCGCCATCTTGGCGACGATCCCGACGCCCAGGCCCAGGCGAACATAGGTCTTGATCACGTCGGCATCGGCAGCGGTGAACACCACCTTGGGCGTGAGGCCGCGATGGCTGAACGCTTCGTCGAGCTTGGAACGGCCGGTAAAGCCGAACACGTAGGTCACGATCGGGTATTCAGCCAAGGCTTCCAGGGTCAGCTTCGGCAGCTTGGCCAAAGGGTGCCCCTGGGGCACAACCACGCAGCGGTTCCAACGGTAGCAGGGCATCATTACCAGGTCGCCGAACAATTCCAGGGCCTCGGTGGCGATGGCAAAATCGACGGTGCCGTCAGCGGCCATTTCGGCAATCTGCATCGGCGAACCCTGGTGCATGTGCAGCGCTACGTCCGGGTATTGCTTGATGAAATCACGGATCACCGGCGGCAATGCATAGCGCGCCTGGGTGTGAGTGGTGGCGATCGACAAGGTGCCTTTCTTCTCGTTGGAGAACTCCTGGGCGATCTGCTTGATGCTTTCGACTTTACGCAGGATCTCGCCGGCGGTGGTGATGATGCGCTCGCCGGCTGGAGTGACGCGGGTCAAGTGTTTGCCGCTGCGTGCGAAGACTTCGACGCCCAACTCGTCTTCGAGCAGGCGGATCTGCTTGCTGATACCAGGCTGCGAGGTATAGAGGCTTTGAGCGGTAGCGGAAACGTTGAGGTCGTGGTGCGCCACTTCCCAGATGTAGCGCAGTTGTTGAAGCTTCATATGAATCCCTCAAAGCAGATAGACGCCACGGGTATCAGCGACGGTATATAACTATATTAAAGGTTTAACGGATAAATCTAGAACTTTTTATCGTTTTTACCGATCAACTATCGTCACTGCGCCGACGCTGCAGCGACGGCACCAGGTAAACCGGCACCGGGGACAACTGCAACACCCGTGCGGCGGTACGCCCAAGGGGGACGGCCACGCCGGTTGCCTGGCTATGACTGCCTACGACCAGCAAGTCGACGGACAGTTTTCGCAACTGGTCGAGAATCACCTCGCAAGGGTCCCCCTGGATAACCTTGACCGAGCGAATCCATTGCAGGTCCTGCTCCCCTTCCTCCCACTCCTCGCGAAAGCTGTCCAGCACGCGCTGTTCAATCGTCGCCATCACCGTGCTCAGCCCCTTGCTCTGCCATTCGCTCAAGGCGGTTTCATCAAGGTAGCTCTGCAACACCGATTCGGCGAACAAGCCAATGGGCTCGACCACGTGGATCACATACAGGTCAGCCTTGAACGTTCGCGCCAGCGCCACTGCATGTTGCATCACATAGGGTGCATACAGACCGAGGTCCGTGGCAAACAGCATCGAGCGAATCATAAAACCTCCTGGACTGCCAGGATGGCGGGAATTGAATGAGCTTAGCAGCTAGCTCTCGGTCTGGATTCTCAACTCATTGCTGATGCCATGGGGCACGTGCCCGGTGGCCACTACCTCCCTGGCTTTCTCGCAATGGCCGGCCTGGTCATCGAAAAACACATCGGCGGCAAAGGCTTCCAGAAACGCGGATTTTTCCAGGCCACCGAGGAACAGCGACTCGTCCAGGCGGATATCCCACTCGCGCAACGTGCGGATCACGCGTTCATGGGACGGTGCCGAACGTGCGGTGACCAACGCGGTACGGATCGGGCAGGCCTCATCGGCAAACTCGCGTTGCAACAGGTTCAGTGCCGCCAGGAAGCCCTTGAACGGACCGCCGTGCAAAGGCTGGCGCGCCGACTCTCGCTCGCTGGCCTGGAAGGCTGCCAGCCCGCCGGCCTGGTAGACACGCTCGGACTCATCGGAGAACAGCACGGCATCGCCATCGAATGCGATGCGCAGCTCTTCGCTGGAAGCGCGGCGCGGGCCGCCGGACAAAATCGTCGCGGCCGCAAACCCGGCATCGAGGGCACTGCGCACATCTTCAGCATGGGTGGAGAGAAACAGATGACAACCGAAGGCGGCCAAATAGGGATAGGGACTACGCCCGCCTACGAAAGCGGCGCGGGAAATATCCAGGCCGTAATGCTGGATCGAGTTGAACACCCGCAGCCCGGTATCGGCACTGTTGCGCGACACCAACACCACCTCGACCCGCGCACGCCCCAGGCTGGCATTCAGGCTCAGCAGCTTCTTGACCAGCGGGAAGGCATCGCCAGGCTCGAGGGTTTCTTCCTCGTGCTCGATCTGGTATTTGCGGTAAGCCTCGACCCCTTCAGCCAGATAAACCTTGTGGCTGTCACTCAGGTCGAACAGCGCTCGTGAGGAAATCGCCAGCACCAGTTTGTCAGCCAATCCCTTCACCATGGTAGTTCCCCCCAATCAGCGGTTGTGCCGATCAATAAAACTCAAGGCCTGATAGAGCGCCTGCATGCGTGGCAGTTCGCAACCGGCCGCTTTGGCAGCGGCCAAGGGGCGGGCGTAGATGGCCGCCAGCTCCAGCGGCCGCTTGTGCAGATGGTCGTGGTACATGCTGGGCAGGTAGTCGTCCATGGTTTCTGTCATGGCGAACATCTGCCCAGCGTAACTGGCAGGAATTTCATGCCCGCAGGCATGAGCGCCCTGCACCACCTCGGCCATCAGCGCCTGGATCAACTCGCGGCTGGACTCATCGGCCATCATGGCCGTGGTGCCCGTGCCCAGCAACACAGAGAGGCCGTTGAACGGCACGTTCCAGACCAGCTTGTGCCAACGCGCCAGATGCACATTGGCCATGGCCTGGGACTCGATGCCAGCTTGATGAAACAGCCCGGCGCCGGCTTCGACAATCGCCTGTTGCTGCACCTCGTCGTTGGCCGCCGTGCCACTGTGATAGCCCAGGTTGACCCGGCCCAACGCCTGATGCTCGACCACACCGGGGGCCGAGCGGTGCACACCGATGTAGCACAGGCCGCCCAACAGATGTAGCGACGGCGGCAGGTGTTCACGCAGGCTGTCTTCCACATCGAGGCCGTTTTGCAAGAGCACCACTTTGGCGTCCGGCGCCGCCACCTGGGCGATGGTTGGCGCCAAGTCCACATTGCCGGTGGACTTGGTGCCCACCAGTAGCCAGTCGCACGGCGGCATGTCGGCGGCGCTGGCATAGGCCTGCACCGGATGCAGGTGCAGTTGCCCATGCACCGTACTGTTGACGTGCAGGCCATGCCTGCTCACCGCGGCATATTCGCTGCGCAACAGGAAATGCACATCGAAGCCGGCACGCGCCAGCATCAGTCCGTAGTAACCACCAATGGCACCGGTACCGATAATGCCAATGCGTGGCGACGGGGCTGCAACTGCTGTCATGGCAAATCCTCTGGTATTCGATTGAGCGCCTGGTTTACGCATTCGGCGAGGTCGGATGCTGTAAGACGTGCCTGTAATTGCCCAAGGAATTGACCCTCGCACACCAAGAACAACGCCGGCAAATGAAAGATCTGGTAGCGTTCCACCGCACCGCCGTTGTGCCCGGCATCCACCCAGCACACGCGGTCCACCGGCAAGTGCCAGCCAGGCAACTGCTGGCGTGCCCAGCGGCAACTGGCACAACCGACACTGGTGAACACTACCAGCGAAATACCTGGCAATCCCAGCAATTGCTGGTCAATATCCAGGTCGGTCAATTCCAGTTCCTTCACTATACTGCTGCCATTGCCGTCAACTGGACGGCGCTCGGAGTCCGTGTACATGGGTCGTTTTTTACCTCACCCTGATGATGTCGCTGTCGAGTTGATCCAACGTCCCTCTCCCGCCCTGCCCCGCCAACGCCTGCACACTATCGGCCGCGGCGGCGTCGCCTGCAATTGGCCGCGTGCCTGGCGCGCCGGCACGGCGGTTGACCTGCGTATCCCTTCCCTGGGGTCCACCGCCCGTTATCCGGGCTATGTCGCCTGGTGCCGCAAAATCGAACAGGGCTATCGCATCGGTATTTGCTTCACCGATGAACACGCCTTGTTCGGTGCGCGAATGGGTGAGCAAGTGTGCCAGATCGAGCGTTACTGCCGCCTGCACGAAGATGCCGAGCCAACGCCTGCACAACTTGAAGCCATGGCCCGTGACTGGGTATCGCGCCATGCCGGTGAGTTCTCCCATGAGGCGGTTGTGCAGCCAGCGCTGGATTAAACCGGGCTTTGCCCATTGTCGCGGGCCCGTGTTACGCGCTAAGGTTCCTCCCCCCTGCATTCAAATCATGCTGTGCCCGCCGCACGGGGATAGCTGGCGGCCGGCACCCGTGACCCTGGCGAGTAACACGATGGCTGATTTACCGATCAATGACCTTAACGTTGAATCCAACGAGACCCTGATCACCCCCGATCAGCTCAAGCGCGAAATCCCCCTGAGCGACGCTGCCCTGCAGACCGTCACCAAGGGCCGCGAAGTCATCCGTGACATTCTCGACGGCACCGACCACCGCCTGTTCGTGGTGATCGGGCCCTGCTCTATCCACGACCTCAAGGCCGCCCACGAATATGCCGAGCGCCTCAAAGTGCTGGCGGCAGAGGTGTCCGACACCTTGTACCTGGTCATGCGCGTGTATTTCGAGAAACCGCGTACCACCGTCGGCTGGAAAGGCTTGATCAACGACCCGTATCTGGACGACTCCTTCAAGATCCAGGATGGCTTGCACATCGGTCGCAAGCTGCTGCTGGACCTGGCTGAAATGGGCCTGCCCACCGCAACCGAAGCCCTCGACCCGATCTCCCCGCAATACCTGCAGGACCTGATCAGCTGGTCGGCCATCGGCGCACGCACCACCGAATCCCAGACGCACCGCGAAATGGCGTCCGGCCTGTCTTCGGCCGTAGGCTTCAAGAACGGCACTGACGGCGGCCTGACCGTGGCGATCAATGCGCTGCAATCGGTCTCCAGCCCTCACCGTTTCCTGGGTATCAACCAGGAAGGCGGCGTGTCCATCGTGACGACCAAGGGCAACGCCTACGGTCACGTGGTGCTGCGTGGCGGCAATGGCAAGCCCAACTATGATTCGGTCAGCGTCGCGTTGTGCGAACAGGCACTGAACAAGGCCAAGATCAAGCCAAACATCATGGTTGACTGCAGCCACGCCAACTCCAACAAAGACCCGGCGTTGCAGCCGTTGGTGATGGAGAACGTCGCCAACCAGATCCTGGAGGGCAACCAGTCGATCATCGGCTTGATGGTCGAGAGCCATTTGAACTGGGGTTGCCAGGCGATTCCAAAAGACTTGGCCGATTTGCAATACGGCGTGTCGATCACCGATGCCTGCATCGACTGGTCGGCCACTGAAACCACCCTGCGCAGCATGCATGCCAAACTCAAGGACGTGTTGCCCCAGCGCAAACGCACCTGAGCCAATACCTGTTTCGCGCACACAAAAACGCCGGGCCAAGCCCGGCGTTTTTTATTGGCAACTGGTCAGTTACAGCTTCGCAGCATGGCGCTGGTGGCGCTCCATATAGCGTTCGACATAGGAGCATGAGGGGATCACCGTGTAGCCAGCCTCTTCGGCAAACTTCAAGGCTTCCTCGGTCAACGCAGCCGCAATGCCTCGCCCCCGCAGTGCGTTGGGCACGAAGGTGCGATAGATATCCAGGGTCTGCTTCCCGAGGTCCATGTAGGTCAGGTAGGCACGATGACCGTCCACATTGGTCTCGAACTGATGACCAGCCTGGTCATGGTGGATGGACAACGCCTCGCTCATCACTACTCCTCGCGGGTCTGAATTAACGACCCTACCTTACCGATGTTTTTCCGGCGAAGGAACATCTACGCCACCCCGTGCCGGTTTCGACAGCGAGAAAACCGTGAGCGCTCACAACCAGCACATAGGGAATAGTAGGCACCAATCCTGAAATTGCTCAAGGCGCACTCGTCATCCCCTGCCGCTGGTGGATATAGAAAGGGCCTCGATCAACCGGTGACCGATAGCCTGAACATTGCCGGCAGTTGAACCTTGAGACGAACTGGCGCACTTAAAGTCACCTCTAGATGCGCGAAAGATACCTTGCGCAGTAAAGCCAAGCGCAACCAAAGTGCCCCGCTTCGTTATATAAAATTTCATCTGTTTACAAGGCTTAACACATGCGGGCCGGCCCTTTCAGCCTGGATCCAATGTTCGTCGAGGTGCAAAAATCTGGACAGTTTTCATACAGACCGCCAAAAGATTAGCCAAAATAGATTCAGCACAAGAATTTTTTTTGCTTCTTGCGCAACGTCAGTTTACTTACTACAAGTAATGGGTAGTATGTACGCCGGCTATTAGCTCACTCTGAGAAAGTAGCCATTAAATTGAAAGTCCTTGAAGGGGAACACGATGAACAACGTTCTGAAATTCTCTGCTCTGGCTCTGGCCGCAGTTCTGGCTACCGGTTGCAGCAGCGTCTCCAAAGAAACCGAAGCTCGTCTGACTGCAACTGAAGACGCAGCAGCTCGCTCCCAGGCCCGTGCAGACGAAGCCTACCGTAAAGCTGATGAAGCTCTGGCTGCTGCTCAAAAAGCACAACAGACTGCTGACGAAGCTAACGAGCGCGCTCTGCGCATGCTTGAAAAAGCAAGCCGCAAGTAATAATCCTTCGGGGTTGTTATCAAGCCGATCCATTTATGGGTCGGCTTTTTTTTGCCTTTGATTTGGCATGTGGGAGCGGGCTTGCTCGCGAAAGCGGTGGATCAGTCAACATCAATGTTTGCTGGGCCGACGTCTTCGCGAGCAAGCCCGCTCCCACAGGGATATTCGCTCAGGCTTATTATTGAAGATCGAGCGGGGTGCTGGACGCCACAGGTGCGCCGCCTGGCACTCCAATTTCAGTCGGCAAGCCATCCTCGGCGGCGACCACATCACGCACCTGGTCCCAGTTGACGCGCAGGTTATTGGACAGGTCTTCGCGCTTGAGCAACGCATTGATGACAGCGGTGTGCTTGTCGACCACCGATGGCGTACCGTCATCGTTCAACGGCGTGTGAGCCTCAAGGTAAACCTTGCCACCACTGCTGCCGAACTTGTACGCGTCATTGATGATGCGCACTGACGTGCCTACCGGCACCATGCCCGCCATTTCCAACACGTTGTTATTGAACATGCGGAAGCAGCCGTGGCTGGTGCGCGTGCCGATACCAAACTTCATGTTGGAGCCGTGAATCAGGTAACCCGGCGTGCCCAGGGTGAACTTGAAGGGCCCCAGCGGGTTGTCCGGGCCGGCAGGCACCACGTTGGGCAGCGGGTCACCGTTGGCGGCGTGCTCGGCCTTGATCGAGGCCGGTGGCGTCCAGGTCGGGTTCGGCGTCTTGGCGATGATACTGGTATGGGCGATCGGCGAACCCCAGCCTTCCCGGCCAATGCCCAAGGGGAAGGTATAGACGACGTTTTGGCCTTTTGGATAGTAGTAGAGCCGGTATTCCGCCAGGTTGATCACAATGCCTTCCCGCGGCCCGGGCGGCAGGATAAAGCGTGTCGGCAGCACAATCTCGGTACCCGCACCTGGTAACCAGGCATCGACACCCGGGTTGGCCGCAACCATTTCCGAATAGCCCAGGTCGTAGGTGGTGCCAAGGTCGGCAAAGGTGTCTTCGTACTTGGCCTTGATCACTTGGACCTGGCCAACAATGTCCTCACCGGGCGGCGGCAAGGGCAACTGCAAGGCCGCCGCCGAACCCGCCGCACAAAGCGCAGCAAGAGACAGGCAGCAGGTGACGACGGAAAGGCGCGACAACATCCGGAAAATCCTTCGCAAGACGACGGGTGGGGAAAAATTGATTGTATACGGCTTCGCAGTGCCAAGCTTCAAGCTGTTTTACAGCTCGAAGCGCAGCTCCGGCCAGATCGGAGGCGTGCCGCGCTTTTGCGATTCGAGAATTGCCCGGCATAACGGGCAGAGTCGCTGGTCTTGGAAAATCGAGCGGTTGACCGATGACCAGCGTGGCTGTGCCGGCAATAGAGTGCCGCAGAGCGTGCGATCGATCGAGCCGCCCAGTTCCAATTGACGCGCCACCAAATGCACCCGCACTTCCTGGCAGGCGAACAGGTCCAGCTGCTCGTCCGGCTCGATCAGTTGGTAGTTAAACAGGGACCAGGCAGGGCGCGACATCGAGGGCTCCAAATCGGGGGGGCGCCACCTTAGCCGAAAGCCTGCCGGTAGAAAAGCGTCATAACAGCGGTTTTAGCGTTGGCCAGACATTTTCCAGCAACTTGTCTTGCGCCGCGACTGCCGGGTGTAGCCCGTCAGCCTGCATCAACTCCGGATGGCCACCCACGCCCTCGAGGAAAAACGGCACAAACGGCACCTTTTCTTTCTGTGCCACATCACCGAATACCTTGGCAAAGGCTTCGACATAGCGCTTGCCGTAATTGGGCGGAATCTGCATGCCCAACAGCAGCACCTTGGCGCCGCTGTCCCGGGACTGCTGGATCATCGAAGCAAGATTTTGTTGCAATTGCGCAGGCGGCTGGCCGCGCAACCCATCGTTGCCACCCAACTCGATCACCACAACGTCCGGTTTGTGCGTTGCAAGCGCCGCGGGCAGCCGCGCGAGGCCTCCCGCGCTGGTGTCGCCACTGATGGAAGCATTGACCACTTTATCGTCAAAACCCTCCTGCTTGAGCCGTTGCTCCAGCAACGCGACCCACCCTTTGCGGGTATCCAGGCCGAAACCGGCACTGATACTATCGCCAACGATCAGGACTGTACCCGCCGCTGCGTTCTGGGCCATGCACATCAAGGCCAGGCCAGCACTCAAAAACCACACTCGCATCGGATTCTCCATGGGCGCAAGCATTCTCACCGCGCGAAACCTTAGCAAAGTGGTTCCCAGCGCGGAAGGTGAACTGACTATCCTGCACGAACTGAGCCTGGAACTGAACAAGGGCGATAGCCTGGCTATCGTCGGCAGCTCCGGTTCCGGCAAATCCACGCTACTGGGCCTGCTGGCCGGCCTCGACCTGCCTAGCAGCGGCGAAGTCACCCTGGCCGGGCAAGCCCTGAGCACCCTCGACGAAGACCAGCGCGCACGCATCCGTGCCGAACATGTGGGCTTCGTATTCCAATCCTTCCAATTGCTCGACAGCTTGAATGCACTGGAAAACGTGATGCTGCCGCTGGAGCTGGACGGTCGCCAGGACGCCCGCGAGCGAGCCAAACACCTGCTGGAGCGCGTAGGCCTGGGCCAGCGCCTGACCCACTCGCCCCGTCAGCTGTCCGGTGGCGAACAACAACGCGTGGCGATAGCCCGCGCGTTTGCCGCCGAACCGGACGTGCTGTTTGCCGACGAGCCCACCGGCAACCTCGACAGCCACACTGGCGAGCGCATCAGCGATCTGCTGTTCGAGTTGAATAAAGAGAGCGGTACGACCCTGGTACTGGTCACCCACGACGAGCGCCTGGCCCACCGTTGCCGACGCCTGATCCGCCTTGAAGCCGGCCTGATGGTCGCGCCCCTGGAGCCTTGATGGCACGTTTGCCGCTATTGCGTCTGTTCAGCCTTGCCATGCGTCAGTTACTGCGCGATGCCCGCGCCGGCGAATTGCGCGTGCTGTTCTTTGCCCTGCTGGTGGCCGTGGCTGCCAGCACCGCCATCGGCTACTTTGGTGCACGCCTCAACGGCGCCATGCTGCTGCGCGCCACCGAATTCCTCGGCGCCGACCTGGTGCTCGAAGGCAGCTCGCCGGCCCGGCCCGAGCAAATCAAATCCGGGACCGAACTGGGCCTGGATCACGCTCGTATCGTGGAGTTCTCCAGCGTTATCGCCACCGATAATGGCATCCAGCTCTCCAGCATCAAGGCGGTCAACGAGCAGTACCCCTTGCGCGGCGAGCTTAAAAGCAGCACCGAGCCATTCGGTACGCAAACCCCTGGCGGTGGTCCCAAACCCGGTGACGCCTGGGTGGAAGCACGATTGCTGACGGCGCTGGGCCTGAAAATCGGCGACAGCATCGATGTCGGCATGAAGACCCTGCGCCTGGCGCGCATCCTGACCTACGAGCCCGACCGGGCCGGGAACTTCTACAGCCTCACGCCCAGGGTCATGATCAACCTGGCGGACCTGGACGCCACCGGTGTCGTCCAGCCAGGCAGCCGTGTGAGCTACCGCGAACTATGGCGTGCGCCACAAGGCAGCACTGCGCTGCAAACCTATCGCGACCTGGTCAAACCGGGCCTGGCTGCCAACCAGCGGCTGCAGGACTCCCGAGATGGCAACCAGCAAATCGGCGGCGCGCTGGGCAAGGCCGAACGTTACCTGAACATGGCCAGCCTGGTGGCCGTGCTGCTGGCTGGCGTGGCCGTGGCGCTGTCGGCCAACCGCTTCGCCAGTCGACGTTTCGATGCCAGCGCGTTGTTGCGCTGCCTGGGCCTGTCGCGCCGTGAAGCCATGCTGCTGTTCAGCCTGCAACTGAGCGTGCTGGGCTTGCTGGCGAGCCTGGCCGGCGTCCTGCTCGGCTGGCTGGCGCAATTTGGCTTGTTCTACTTCCTGCACGACCTGTTGCCCGCCGACGTACCGCCAGGCGGGTTGCTGCCGGCTGTTGCCGGGATCGGCACCGGACTGGTCGCCCTCGCCGGCTTCGCCCTCCCACCGCTGGCCGCACTGGGCCGAGTACCGCCGCTGCGGGTATTGCGCCGCGATTTGCTGCCTATTCCTTCAAGTACTTGGATGGTCTACGGCGCGGCACTGTTTGCCTTGGGCCTGATCATGTGGCGCCTGAGCCTGGACCTGGTATTGACCTTCGCATTACTCGGCGGCGGTGTAGTCGCTGCGCTGCTCCTGGGTGGCTTGCTGCTGTTGTTGCTACAGAGCCTGCGGCGGTTACTGGCTCGCGCCTCCCTGCCATGGCGCCTGGGCCTGGGCCAATTGTTGCGTCACCCGTTGGCGGCAGCGGGCCAATCCCTGGCCTTTGGCTTGATCCTGTTGTCCATGGGGTTGATCGCGCTGTTGCGGGGCGAATTGCTCAACACCTGGCAAAACCAGTTGCCCAAGGATGCGCCCAACTACTTCGCCCTGAATATCCTGCCAGCCGACAAGGACGCCTTTGGCGCCCGCCTGCTGGACGTCCAGGCACAAGCAGCGCCGCTCTACCCGGTGGTGCCAGGGCGCCTGATCAGCATCAATGGCGAACCCGTGCAGGAGATTGTCAGCAAGGACTCCAGTGGCGACCGTGCCACTCAACGTGACCTGAGCCTGACTTGGGCGGCCGACTTGCCAGCGGGTAACGTCCTGACGGCAGGTACCTGGTGGTCGGCGCAACCCACTGACGGGGTTCCTGGCGTGTCGGTGGAAGCCAAAGTGGCCGAGAGCTTGAAGCTCAAGCTCAACGACCATCTGTTGTTCACCATCGGCGGGGAAAATCGTGAAGCGCGGGTCACCAGCCTGCGTACCATCAACTGGGATAACTTCCAGCCCAACTTCTTCATGATTTTCCAACCGGGCACCTTGAAGGATCTGCCAGCGACCTACCTGACCAGCTTCTACTTGGCTCCCGGCCATGACCAACAGATCGTCGACCTGTCACGGGCCTTCCCGGCGGTCACTATCCTGCAGGTCGAGGCCCTGCTGGAGCAGTTGCGCAGCATCCTTGCCCAAGTAACGCTGGCAGTCGAATACGTGCTGTTGTTTGTCCTCGCGGCGGGCATGGCGGTGTTGTTCTCTGGCCTGCAGGCCACCCTGGATGAACGAATCCGCCAAGGTGCATTGCTACGCGCCTTGGGTGCCGAGCGTAAGTTGCTGGTCAAGGCCCGACGCATTGAGTTCGGCCTGCTGGGCGCCGTCAGCGGCTTGTTGGCGGCACTGGGCACCGAACTGGTGACCTGGGTGCTGTACCGCTATGCATTTGACCTGGCGTGGCATCCCCACCCGTGGTTGTTACTGCTGCCCGTAATCGGTGCCTTGCTGATTGGCGCTGCCGGGGTATTTGGCACGCGCCGCGCACTGAATGCCAGCCCGCTGACCGTTCTGCGCGAAAGCTGACCCCCGATGGCGCGTACTCTGCCAAGGGTACGTGCCATCAGGCCGGCTTTACATATTCGATCTTGGTGATCCACCAGCACACCTCTCCGCCTGGGGTCTGTACGACTGCCTCGTCATCCACCTCCTTGCGCAGCAGGGCCCGTGCCATGGGTGAGTCGATGGAGATGTAATCCATACGGTCGTAGATCTCGTCATAACCCACGATGCGAAAACGCTTGGCCTCGCCCTGTTCGTTTTCGATTTCGACCCATGCGCCGAAAAACACCTTGCCCTCCTGCTCGGGCATGTACTCCACCACCCGCATGTCTTCCAGGCGTTTGCGCAGGTAACGCACCCGTCGGTCGATCTCGCGCAGCAGCTTCTTGTTGTACTGGTAATCGGCGTTTTCACTGCGATCTCCCAGGGAGGCTGCCCAGGTCACTTTGCGCGTGGTATCCGGACGTTTTTCACGCCATAGGTAATCCAGCTCTTTTTTCAGCGCTTCATGACCCTCTTTGGTAATCAGCTTGGTACTCAAACGCTCACATCCCCAGGCAATGTCTAATGATGCCGATACGCCAGGGCATCATGCCCAGGCAGCGGCTGGCTGGGACTGATGATAAATGAACCCTGGAAAGTATCCAGGCCGGCGCCCCCTGTAACCTCACCCATGGCCCTCCAGGACTTGATCCAACTCAAGCAGCATGCCCTGCATGCGCTGGCGCATGCCGGACAACTGCAACATCATCATTGTCAGCTTTTCGGCTTTCTGACTGAACCCCTGCTTCTGCAAATAGGTATGGCGCTGCTCAAGTTCACGGCCTTTTTCATCCAGTTGGCTCTGCTGCTGTTGCAGGGACGCCTGCCACTGTTCAAGCATTTGTTCTTTCTCGAGGACGGCGCATTTTTTTTGCGTCAACTCTTGGGCGACCTTGGCCAGATTGCTCAGCGCGCTGTCCATTTCAAGCAAAGAGGTATGTTCCAGGTGGGCAGGCGGGTCCAAGTGGTCGGGCTCGGGTGGCTCCAGCCGCAGGTTGTTTGGCTCAAACTGACTGTCATTTTGTTCATCCGGGACAGGCGGCGCACTGGTCTTGACCTGCAACTGCGGTATCGCGGCCAGCGACTGCGCCGGCTCTTCAAAGGTGTCTTCATCCACAGGCTGCGGCACAGCCGTGGGTGCGCGCGGATTTCGGGGAGGCGCAACCATTTGCGACGAAAAGCGAATGGACGGCACGATCACTGCGCTGCTTTCGATCGCAGGCAACGCCGGCGCAGACATACCCAAGGTGATCACCTTCATGACCAATGCCTTCTTGATGATCACCGAGTGATGATCCTCGGGCCTGGCAGGCGGCAGCCGGCAGCCCTTCAAGTCAATAAAGTGAAAGGGAACCTCAGCGTCGCCAATCGAGCTTGCCTTCGAACCTGACGCGGCCGCCATCATCAGGATCTGCTTGAAGACCTGCATCGCTGATTGCAGGTCCTCTTTTGAATCAACCCCCCCCAGAAAATAGCGTTCGAGCTTTTTACGTAATACCGCGATATAGACCCGGGAGTGACCGGGTTCGGTCTCCTCATCCAGGCTATACACGAGAAAGTTGGACCCGGTTTGCGTGACAGCGAACCCACACAGCAACGCGCCGTTAACGGGCGCGTCTTCGTCGTTACGTTCAAGAACAAGAGTACGTAGAAGCATCATGGCAATCAGGCCTCATTACAAAAGAAAAAACCTTATATAAACACCAGATAAACATCCGAGCTTTAATAAGTCTTCCAAACAAAACAATTGTTTCAGCGAATTATCGAGCCGAACGTAGGATTCTTCTTATTAGTTACGCCTCGCGTTCCCAAGCCACTTTATTGAACGTACCCTTTTTAAAGCTCTCTCCCATACGGCCGGCACCTCTCACACGCCCTGCAAAACTTATTCGGTAAAAATATGATCGAGATAAGCAACTTGACAAAACAGCTGGGCAAAAAAAGCGTTATCACCAACCTCTCCTTCTGCGCCCAGCGCCAGGAGTGTGTGGCCCTGCTGGGAGAGAGTGGTGCAGGAAAAACAGCACTGCTGAGTTTGATTGCCGGGGCAATCAAACCTACTTCAGGACAAATCACTATCCAAGGCTTCAGTACCCAGACCCATTCACTCTAAGCCAAAAAAGTCGTTGGCTATCAACTCCAGGACGGCCTCAATCATCACAGGATGTCCGTCAGGCATATGCTCAATTTTATTGCCGCTATTCGCGGTTTGAGCGGTGTTGAAAAGCGCAGTCGAGTCGAGCAAGTAGTCACGCGACTGGAACTGCTGCCCGTGCTCAACTGCCCGATCGATGTGCTTCCACTTGGCTTGAAGCGCAGAGTCGCAATGGCCCAGGCACTCCTGCACTCCCCAAGCCTGCTTCTGCTGGATGAGCCTACGGAGGGACTATGTCCTGATCAACGGCTCAAGTTCAGGGCACTCATCCAATCCCTGACCGAGGAAATGACGATCATCATCGCCTCCCGCCGTTACCAAGAGTTAGCGGATACCTGCACCCGTGCCTTAGTCATCGCCGACGGCCGCCTGGTGGCCGACGCTTCACTGCCGGATCTGCAACGCAGCTCCCGGCATTTCCAAGCGGTGACCCTGGCGGCGGACACCCCGCTGGATTTGCTGGCGCTTGCCGTATTACCTGGCGTCGCAGGCATCGAAGAAGACCGGCATGCCCCCGGCAAGGTGACTGTTCTGGCCATGCCCGGGCACTCCATCTTCCCTTCAATCAACGCGCTCATTACCCACCGTGGCTGGAACATAACGTCAATGAATCTGGAGCCGGGTCGCCTGAACGATGTCGTTCACCATCTGAGCCATGAGGTAAATCCTTGAGACTGCTAGCCATCATTTTCAAACGACAACTCGCCAGCTTTGCCTCGTCACCGAGCACTTATCTGAGTGTGGCGGTTTTTCTCGTGCTGGGTGCGACGATGGGGTTGCACAGCCGTCACTGGCTGGAGCAAAACAGCAGCGATTTGCAGGCTTTCTTCGAACTGCATCCATGGCTCTATCTGCTACTGGTACCGATTTTATCGACGCAGTTATGGTCCGACGAATCCAATACCGGCTTTTGCGACACATTGAAATCCTTACCCGTCACTCCGACGCAGCGAGTGGTTGGAAAGTTTATGGCGGCATGGATCGTCTGTGGCCTCGCTTTGATGCTTAATTTCCCTTGGGTGATGGCTGTCAATTATCTTGGCACCCCCGACAATACCGTTATCGCATCACAGTTCTTCGCCAGTTGGTTGTTGGCGGGAAGCTATCTCTCTGTAGGTTGCTTTGCCTGTGTGCTGACGAACCAACGCGTTATGATTTCCCTCTTGACGCTGTGCTTGTTGCTGGCCGCCAGTGGGATATCTTCCATGTTGGATGCACTGGAACAGCAGACCCCCATATGGATTATCGACAGTTTGATATCCCTTGATCCGATTTCCCGCTTCAGCGCGATGGATAACGGCAAGTTGACATTGCATGACTGCCTGTACTTCATAAGCATGATCTTGGCTTTTCTGTTTGCGACCACCCTCACACTCAACTACAGAAACAGCTGACATAGGAACGCCACTGATGGGATCCGCTTTTCGCGCGGGTATGACATTGATCGTCATATCACTACTGTTTCTGGCATTCAATCTAGTCTGGGTACCCAAACTGCCAACTGTCCGTTGGGACTTTTCCCAAGAAACCACCCACACCCTATCGCCATCGGCGCGGCAATTACTCGTTTCACTTGAAAGCCAACTGGACTTATATTTCTTCAACACCCTCAACGCACCGCAAAAAAAACCGGTATTGAAACGTTATGGCCGGCGCGTGGAAGACTTGCTCAAGGAATTCGAAAAAGCTGCCAACGGCATGATCAACTTACATATTATCAACCCCACCCCGTTCTCTGAGGACGCCTATAAAGCCAGCTTGTTTGGCCTTGATGACACACAAGGATTCCTTGGCCTTATCGGTACCCGTGCCGGCCAGGGCGCCCAACGCATCCAAGCGTTCAGCCCTGAGCATGAATCATTGCTCGAGTATGAAATCAGCCACCTGATCTATAAGTTGATGCACCCTGATCGCCCCACTGTTGGCCTACTGTCGGGACTGCCCTTGGACAAATCGGCCGGCGGGTTACTGGAGTTGATGCGCGAGCAATTCAATGTGGTGGAGTTGGCAGCGAACATCACCCAAGTACCGCCCTCCATGAACACACTGATGGTTGTACAGCCACACGCTCTATCTGGTCGAGCCCTATATGCCCTTGAGCAATGGGTACTCAAAGGCGGCAAGCTGATGATGTTCATCGACCCGGTGAGCGAGATAGGCGCCGACGCCGTATCGACAAACGCCAGGCTGGATTCGCTGCTGACCGCATGGGGCATCCAGATGCCTGCGGACAAGTTGCTGGTCGATAATCTTTATGCCTCATCAGCAACGCCCGGCACCGGAATGCCCGCGGTACTGCACCCGGCCAGGCTACATCTGCCAAGGCAGGCAATGACCAGGACGGATATCAGCACCTGGGGACTGCATTCGGTCATCGTATCGAGCAGCGGCGCGCTCTCCTTGGCCCCCAAAAGCCGCTCGCTGTTGACCCCGCTTCTGCTGAGCTCACGCCAATCGGCATTGGTGGACGCAGAACGCTTTGCTTCCGCTACTACGTTCGATTCACTCATAGATGAATCAGCGACTTCAGGGCAGCGTCATGTCATCGCCGCCCGCCTTGACGGGCCCGCTTATTCAGCGTTTCCCGACGGCCTGGAGGGCCAGCCGCCCGGGCTGCAGAGGGCAGAACAGATCCAGATGGTGATCGTGGCCGACACCGACTTGCTCGCGGACACGCTCAACAACGCCCTACCCAACGGCAACGCGCAGTTTGTATTGAACACGTTGGATAATCTGGCGGCGCCCGAGGCACTCAGAAATATTCAATCCCGTGTGATGCGCCAACCACTGCACAGGCTAGAACACATGCGCGACGAAGCCGCACAGGCTTATCGCAAAAGTGCGACTGCGATGGAGCGACGACTTGAGCAGACAGAACAAGCATGGCGCAGGTTGAACCCACCCCACACCAGCCTCATGACTCAAGCGGTGGATACCACTACCCAGTTGCAGGCACTCAACAAAGAGCGCCTGCAATTGCCCATCGAGTTGCAGGCGCTCAAGACCCAGGCATACGCCCCGCTGCTGCGTTTCGAACGATATCTGCAATGGCTGATGGTCGCCACAATACCGCTGCTGCTGTGCCTGATTGCCTGGGTACTTTTCCTATACCAGCGCCGGCGTCGAACATTTACGTTGGCGGCCTATCACCACTCGCTCAGCGACGGGTAATCAGGCCTTGGCGGGCAATGCGTGTCAGTTGATGGATCACCTCAACGGCGTTGCTGGCATTCGGTGCCTGGATCACTGCAAGGTCGAAACTATCGCTGGCAAAACGGGCCAGGGAATCGCCGTCTTCAACAAACTGGATCAGGAACGCCGAAGGTCGACCGGAACGGCGTGGCCAGCCGTCCAGATAACGCAGCAGCGTCGGCTGGTGCTTACCGCCCAGGAGGATTTTCGGATTGCGTTGGGTCAGGTCCGCGGTGATCGGGGCCAGGCGTATGAGAGGGCGTAGTGCATTCATCGTGTCGTGTCTCTGCCTCAAAAGTCTGCGGGCAGGTGAGAGGCAACACCGAACCAGCGCTTTAGCGGTATTTCGAAGAACGCCCTGCGTGAGCAAGCGTGCTTCTGTCGGGCTGCATTGAGTCCCAGTGGCGCCCCGCAATTAGCTGTTTAAATCGGCGCATGAGCAGCATCCTAGAGAAGCCGGTGGGGCAGTGTCAAGAATCCCGGGCAACGAAAAGGCCCGCATCAGCGGGCCTTCTGTACAGCTTGCTAAACGATCAGTGAGCGATCGCACGGTCGACAGACAATTTGCCCGCACCTTCCAACAACACCGCCAACGCGCCGCCGAGCAACGCCAGTGCGAACTCATAACCGTTGTTGGCCATGAACAGCCCGTTGTGGATGTGTACAGAGAAAATCGCCACCAGTGTCAGGAAGGTCAGGCCCAATGCGGCAGGGCGAACCAACAAACCGATGATCAGGGCCAGGCCGGCGAAGAACTCGGTACCGCCCGACAGCAGCGCCATCAGCGTGCCCGGCGCCAGGCCGATGCTTTCCATCCATTGTGCGGTGCCCGCCAGGCCACCACCGCCAAACCAGCCGAAGAGTTTTTGCGAACCGTGGGCAGCGAAGATGATGCCGACGAAAATTCGCAGAATAGTCAGGCCATAACCGGCGCGAGTGGACAGTACACGGGTAATCATTGGGCTCATGGGGGTAAATCCTTTTCCAGGTAGGGGTTGGTTGGCCGCTATATTAATCAGTTTAAACAATGATAAAAGCCAAAATATTGCCTAATTGACATCTAAAAATTCGATTATTTACGCGAT
Organism: Pseudomonas sp. MF6767; assembly: GCF_016405475.1. Taxonomy (NCBI): domain Bacteria; kingdom Pseudomonadati; phylum Pseudomonadota; class Gammaproteobacteria; order Pseudomonadales; family Pseudomonadaceae; genus Pseudomonas; species Pseudomonas sp. MF6767. The sequence goes on from NZ_JAEKCY010000009.1 coordinate 219,303, forward strand.
GCAATTTTAGCCGCGGGCGGCTCCAAGGACTCCCGCTGCCGATCGAACGCCAAATAATACTTGTTGACGCTATTAACATAGCTGACGCCGCCCATCCCTACCTGCTCCATGGCAATGCGTTCAACCTGGAAGAACCACTGATTGGGGTTAAGCCCACGGCGCTTGGCCTCGGTGCGCATGCCCTGTACTCGCTCCGGCCCCATGTTGTACGCCGCTAGCATAAAGGCCATGCGCTCACGCTCATTGAGCTTGGGGCTGGCGAAAAACTTGCGGCGGATCATCGCCAGGTAACGTGCCCCCGCTTGCACATTATTGTCGAGCGTCTCGATATTGTTGACCCCCACCCGTTGGGCCGCCGACGGCGTGATCTGCATCAGGCCGGTAGGGCCGCCGCTGTTGCGTGCGCCTGGGTCCAGGGAAGACTCCTTGAACGCCAACGCCGCCAGGTTCAGCCAGTCCATACCTTGCTCACGTGCATGTTTTTGCAGGACCGGGCGCAGTTTTTCCAGGCGCTGGCGGTCAGCCCGCGCCAACGGGTTACGGACCTGGTAGAGGCGTCGATAGATACGCTGGAATGCCACATCCTGGTCGGAAGGCGTGTGATAGGTCTTGAGAAACCGATCAATGCTGGCGCGCAGCATCGAGGCATCCTGGCGCACAAACCAGAACTCGTCGCCCGGCTCGCTGATCACCACCTGCTTGTCAAAGCGCAACTTGGGCAGAATTTTCGACCAGCGTTGGGCAATGGGTTTTTCCACGATCGTCAGGTGAAAAATCCCGGCCTGCACCATCTCCAGGACGTCTTCCACCGCCAGGCTGGGGTCAACCCATTCGACTTTCACTGGGGGGCGCTTGTGCAGAGCCAGTTTTTGATTGACCTGACTGATGGCATCCGCCGCCGCACTGCCCGTGGTCAGCGTCAGCGTGCGACCTGACAGTTGCTCCAGCCTGGTAAAGCGTCGTTCACCCTTGACGCCCACCAGCCACAACGGCACATCGCTGACAATCGGGTCGCTGGCGCTGACCTTGTGCACGCCCTTCACGTCCAGCAACTCACCGGGCGCCACCAGGTCGCCCTCGCCACGGGCCAGCGCGCCGAGTAACTGGTCCTTGGCCTTGGGGATGATCTTGAGATTGATGGCCTGCCCATCACGGGCATGGCCATTGAGGTACTGCTCGAAGGCACGCAACCGATGGTATTCGACACCGATGGCCTGGCCCTGCACTTCACCGGAACTGTTGCGGCTCTGGTTGACCAATACGCGCAGGGTGCGGCTGGAGCGAATTTGCGCGAGGTCGCGGACCTTGCCGGGCTTGGCCACTTGCAGCGGCCCATCCAGACGTGCGACCGCCGCCATGGGCAGCAGCAACGTCAGGCACAACATAAGCAACGCCGAGGGTCGGATCATCCGCTCTCCGAAAAGAAAACTGGCCAGCACCTTCGCGAATAACGACGTGCTGGTGGTCAGAAACAGAGCGCTTTATGCGCTGGCAAGGCGTGCAACGGCGCCACGGTGGTAAGCAATCGGCCCACCACAATGTCGCTTGCGACGTTCAAAGACAGCGTTAACGCGTTGTAGTTCTTGGTTTTTCTTATCAATCTACAGCTCTGATATGCTTTCCGGCCGCAGGCGGAGATAGCACCATGCAACTCATTGATATTGGCGTCAACCTGACCAACCCCAGTTTCGACGAGAGGCACACGGCCGTTCTCGAACGCGCTTACGCCGCTGGCGTGCAGCAATTGGTACTCACCGGCACCAGCGTCGAGGGCAGCGAACAGGCCCTGCAACTGTGTGTAAAGCTCGACGAAAGCGGCCAGCGCCTGTTCAGCACCGCCGGTATTCACCCTCACTCTGCCAGCGACTGGAACAGCGACAGCGCCCAACGCCTGCGCAGCTTGCTGGGCGACAGCCGAGTGCGCGCCGTGGGTGAATGCGGGCTGGATTTCAACCGGGACTTCTCCCCTCGCCCCCAGCAGGAAAAAGTCCTCGAAGAACACCTCGCCCTGGCCGTCGAACTGCAACTGCCGGTGTTTCTCCATGAGCGCGATGCCAACCAGCGTCTGCTGGAGATCCTCAAGGACTACCGCGACCACCTGCCAGCCGCCGTGGTGCACTGCTTCACTGGCGAACAGGCAGCACTGTTCAGCTACCTGGACCTGGATTTGCACATTGGCATCACGGGTTGGATCTGCGACGAACGCCGTGGCACCCACCTGCATTCACTGGTCAGGGATATTCCCCGAGGCCGTCTGATGCTGGAAAGCGATGCGCCCTATCTGCTACCACGCACCCTGCGCCCCAAGCCGAAGAATGGTCGCAATGAGCCGGCATACCTGCCCGAAGTACTGCGCGAAGTGGCCCTGCACCGTAACGAAACGATGGAAGATCTGGCGTTGCACAGCACCGCCTGCGCCCGCCGCTTTTTCGGCTTGCCTGCCATCGACTAATGCGGCGCATTGACCCATGTCAAAAGCGCTTTTCTGAATAGCGGCACAATAATGGCACCTTGCCAATACCGTTTCCGCTATCAGAGAAAACCTTCCATGGGTGCCTGGCTTAGCAATATCTCGCTCAAATACAAATTCTGGGCCGTCAACGCGGTCGCCTTCATCACCACCCTGCTGCTGGTGCTGTACGCGGTACAGCTGGAACAACAGGCGCGTAGCCAGGCGTCACAGGCATCGGCCCAGGCTCAGGGACGCTTGCTAAGCGCCTGGCCAGCCGACAGAGCCTTGCCCACTGGTGAGCAATGGCTCGCATTTTCCAAAGGCCAGATCCCCCAGGACCTGCCAGCCCTGAGCACTGCCAACGGCTGGACTGAACTCAACCCTATGCCGTTGTTCGGTGAAAACCCGCTGATCGGCGCCGAGGTGATCAGCCGGGCCGACGGCCAGCAGGTCGCTGTCCTCGCCTACGCGCCGAGCCTGAGCCAGGTGTTCAGTGAACGCTTCGCCAATTACGCCGTTGCCGTGGCAGTCCTGATGCTAGCCATGCTCGGCGCCTCGCAGTTGTTGATCCGCTTCCTGCTCAGTCAGCTCAACACCCTCAAGGATGTAATGCTGCACGTTGAAAAAACTGGTGACCTGTCGGCACGGGTGCCGTTGGCCTGCAAGGATGAAGTCGGCCAGATGGCCAGCGCCTTCAACGCCATGCAAGCCGGTTACCAGCGCGTGGTCAATACCGTGGCACGCACCGCCCGGCAACTGGACGACGGCGCCGCACGCCTGGCCAGCAGCATGAACGAGGTGCAACACGGCATGCTGGGCCAGCAAAGCGAAACCGACCAGGCCGCCACCGCCATCAACGAAATGACCGCCACCGTCTACCACATCGCCCAGCACGCGGGCGCCACCCGTGACTTGTCGCAGTCCGCCGACACCCTCGCAGGCAGCGGCCAGGCAGTGGTCACCCGGGTACAGCGTTCGATCGCCGGGCTGTCCACTGGGGTACAGCAGACCGCCGAAATGATCCAGAAACTGGCCGAAGACAGCCAGAAAATCAACGGCGTGGTCGGGGTGATCCACAGCATCGCCGAACAGACCAACCTGCTTGCCCTCAACGCCGCCATCGAAGCCGCCCGCGCCGGGGAAATGGGTCGCGGTTTCGCGGTAGTCGCCGACGAAGTGCGCAACCTGGCCAAGCGTGTGCAAAGCTCCACCGACGAAATCACGCGCATGGTCTCGGCGCTGCAAGCCGGTACCCGCGACGCCGTGGACTTTATGCAGGAAAGCTCATTCAAGGCCGATGACTGTGTCCAGCAGGCTCAGGAAGCTGGTGTGGCCTTGGCTGAAATCACCGGGGCCGTGGCACAGATGCGCGAAAGCAACACCCAGATCGCCGTGGCCGCCGAGCAGCAAAGCCATGTTGCCGAAGAGATGAACCGCGCCGTGGTGAGCATTCGCGATGTGACCGAAAACACCGTACATCAAACCGTGGCATCGGCGACTACCAGCAATGAACTGGCGACGTTGGCCGGGGAGTTGAGCAAGGCGATTGGGCAGTTGAAGTTGTAAGACTGTTCCAGCTGTAATCCGACTCCTACGACCAAGCCTCGGTTTACCTGAAGTTAAGACGAAGTTTCCTCGCTATTTCCGCGCATAACGCCGACTTCTTTTACCTGACAACCGCTGCAAAGTCCCTCGCCTGATCAAACAGTGCGAGGGAATGCAGATGGTGGTGTTCGTTAGAGCCCTGATGAATGGGGCTGTCTCTTGATCTCGGTGCTGGCCAACCTGATGCTGGTGCCGATGGATCCCGAAGCGCCGAAGGTTGAGCGCGTATTCGCGGACTTCCGCACCTGCCTGAATACCTTTGATAAGTGGACCGACAGCTTTTTAAGTGGTTCGGCACTTAGCGTGGAGCAGGTGTTCAAGGTTGGGGAAGACGTCGCACTGGTCGCGCCGATCTCTTCCGACAAACCCAGCCGCACCGTCGCTCAATGCAAAGCCCAGGGTGGGCTGACGCTGGTGCATCTGTTCGAAAGCACGCAGTTCGTGCCTATCGGCAACACGCCCGTGAGGCTGCAAGCCGTTGCACAGGACGGCATCCCGGTAGGCGCGCCACTGCATCGGACCATTGGCCCCAGCGGCATTCTTGAAGTCAGCGACTGTAGCCGCGACCAACAGTACGAAATCACCTTTTATCCCACTGTTTCCAAGGTTCACGTCCAGGCGCTGTATGCGTCCTATGAGTCTGTGATCGCCGGGCTGGAAACGGATTTGCGCACGGCATGGGCCGAGCACTTCAAGCCTCGATGGGCAGACTTTGCCAAAGCGCCGGCTTACAAGCGCAGTGCCTTACAGGGCGTGGCCTTTGCTGCCGGGCTGGGCAACGCGCTTTATAACCTGTGGGACAACATCACCGAGCTGTACGACCTGCTCGCCAACCTCAAGACCAACAGCGAAACGTTGCTGAAATACCTGTCCCAGACCGAGCTGAACGCGCTGCTCAAACTGGGCAGAGACACGCTGGCCAAGGGGTTGCTGGTACTCAGTGATGAGCCGCTGTTGTTTATCTACCTGTCGGCGCTGGTGGCCTGGGTACGCATGCTGCCGCCACCCGATATGTACGAACTGCTGGGTGAAATCACCGGCGAAGTCTTGATCAATCTGTTGCTGATCTGGGCCACGCGAGGCATTGGGGTCCAGCTGCGCCTGGGCGCGCAGACGCTCAGTCACGTCAAATCCGGGCGGGCGCGGGCGTTATTGGAGTTGCTGGTCAAGCAGGTGGCGGGGCCTCGGCTGGAAACCCATGTCGAGGCCGCCAAGCCGGTGTTGCTGAGCAGTGCGGCGACGCCGGTCAAGGCAGTGCCGGCTGTGCCGTTGAAGGCGGGCGACACGCTGGTTTCGAACCCGGTGCCAATGGTGCGTGGCAAGACCCAGCGCACGACGTTGGTCCGTCAGGAGCCTGTCGATGATGTGCCAGCTGTGGCGTCGAATCCGAAGGGCGATGCGGCGGCGCCAGCGGATAAAACAGTCACTCACGGCTGCCCGGTGTCGATGGTCACCGGCGAGGAATTGCTGACACTCACCGACGGCGCGCTGGATGGGATTTTGCCGTTTGCGTGGACGCGGCTGTATCGCACCAGTGCGGGGGATGTGGATTGTGGGTTGGGGTTTGGTTGGAGTCATGGGCTGGCCCATCGGCTTGCGGTGTCGGGCGATTCGGTGGTGTGGACCGATCATGAGAACCGCTCGACCACCCTGCCCTTGCCGACTTCAGCTCGACCGGCGATTACTAACAGCCTGGCCGAAGCGGCGATCTACTTGGGTTCGGCGCCTGATGAACTGGTGCTGGCCCAGGCGTCGCGTTTCTACCACTTCCGCGACGGTGTGCTGACAACCATCAGCGATGCGTATGACAACCGGCTGCGCCTTTGCCGGGATCGTTCAGGGCGGATTGAGCGGCTGGATAACGGCGCGGGGCGCTCGTTGCTGTTGCGTTATGAGCGGGATCGCATCGTGGCGGTGGACTACCAGGTGCATCGCGCCAAAGGGCGTGAGCCCTACGTTTGGGAAACCGAGCAGAACATCGTTTCCTACGCCTATGACGAAGCTGGCCGACTGGTGTGTGCGACCAATGCCGTCGGTG